>NZ_JBKGHJ010000136.1:0-17441 GCF_046520365.1 Corallococcus sp. 4LFB | reverse complement strand
CCGAAGGGCGACACGGGCGCGGCCGGTCCGACAGGCCCCACGGGAGCGATAGGCCCCGCGGGCGCGACGGGGCCCATGGGACCGACCGGTCCACAGGGCGCCGCGGGACCGCAGGGACCGCAAGGACCGTCGGGCACGCAGGGGCTCTACGGCGACGGTTCGGCGGGCGCGTTCAGCGTAGCCTCCGGCCAGACCGTGGACCTCACCCAGCCCGCCGGTGTGTCCCTGTTGCCAGCGGGCTTCAACCTCCAGTTCAGCAGCATCACCATCAGCGGGACGCTCATCGTTCCCAGCGGCACGGTGCTGCGCTCCTCCGGAGACATCACGGTGAACGGCACGATCACCGTGCAGCCAGGGGCGGAAGACGTGGGTAACGGCGAGGCCCCCACGGGCGTCGCCCGGACCGCGGCGACTAACTACAATGGAGGCGCGGGGCTGACGTCGTTCCAGGGCGCCCAGGTGCGCCGGGTGCAATCGGCGTCGGGCGGAGCTGGTGCGCGGATCTACGCGGGGGCCGGAGGTGGCGCGGGCGGCGGCGCGCTGCTGCTGGCTGCGCGCGGCAACATCCGCATCGTCACAGGGGCCAACATCAACGCGAACGGACAGGACGGCGTGAGCACGGCGGTTGCGAGTGTCGCCGTCGTGGGCACAGGCGGCGGCGGCGGCGGCATCGTGCTCGTCGCGGCGAAGGGAAGCATCACGCTGGGCGGCACCATCCGTGTTCAGGGCGGCAACGGCTCGAACGGCTACAACGGCAACGGTGGCTCGGGTGAAGGCGGCGGCGGAGGTGGTGGTGGCGGTATCGTCCACTTCATCTCCTCCACGTCCCCCAGCGTGACGGGCTTCGTGATAACGGCGGGAGGCGCGGCGGGAGCTAACGACCCGGGTGGTACTAGCGCGGCTCCTGGTGGTGGTGGCGGTGGCAGCGGTGGCAATGGCGGCAACGCGGGCGGTACCGTCCCGACCACGACGACCGTCGTGAACCCGTCAGCGGGCACCGGCGGCTACTTCCTCCAGACGGTCGCCCCGGAGCCGGAGTCGCTGCTGGGCCTGTGAGCACGGGCCTTCACGGGACCGGCGTGCTCACCTGACGCCGGTTCCGGAGCCGCCCTCCGGAGCCCGCCATTCAAGCTCCAGGTACGGCGACGTCGCGTCACCTCCTGGCACGGGCGTGAAGCCGTGCCGGGTGTAGAGCCGCAGCGCCGGGTTGTCGCGCGTGACGTGCAGCCGCACGGGCACGCGCGCTCGCGCCGCCTCCGCCTGGATCCCGTTCAAGAGCAGCGTGCCCAGGCCGCGTCCCCGGTGCGAGGGCAGCAGGGCCATGTCCACCAGCAGCACCTCCGCGGGCGTGGGCACCCGCCACTGGCGGCCCACCGGGACCCCGTCCACTTCGATGAGGGCATGGCCCTCCGAGGGGTACTTCGCCGCGTAGTGGCGGGCCTGGGCCTGGTACTGCACGCGCAGGAACAGCTCCGCTTGCGCGGGCGGCAGGCCCCAGGCGGCCAGCTCCTGCTCGCGCGTGCTCGCGTAGAGCGTGAAGAGGAACGCGTCGTCCTGGGGCGTGACGGGGCGCAGGCGTGGCGCGAAGGGCGGGGGCGTCGTCACGGTGGGTCCTTCCGCGTTGCGTGAGGGGCCACGGGCCAGGACGCCCCTCACGGGCCCTGGACCATATCCGTCACCCCTCCCCGGCCGCCCGCCCACCCACCTGCCCGGTCCTGATGCGGTGCGTTGCAGGGGGGCCTCGCAACTCCCGGCGGCTTTCCGCGATAATCCCAGTCAAAGCAGCACTTGATTTCTGGGGAGAGAAGCCATGGGGGTTGACGGAATTGGCCGCGGCGGCGCACGCCCGGCGGTGAGCACGGATGCTTCGCAGAACGCACGGCCGGTGGTGAGCCCCCGTCCGCAGACGAACGCGAACCCGGTCGGTGATTTCTTCAAGGACTCCTTCGACAAGGCCAAGAGCACCGGCGGCGTCGTTGGCGGCATCATCGGGGGCGTGCTGGGCGGCCCGGTGGGCGGCATCATCGGCGGCCAGGTGGGCGGCGCCATCAGCGACGCCATCCAGGCCTCCAAGGACGCGGCCAAGCTGCAGGAGACCAAGGACGTCCTGCGCAACTCGCCCACGGGCGCGGCCGCCGTGCAGTACATGGAGGACCACGACATCCCGGTGGAGTTCGCCGACGGTGGTGGCTCCTACTGGGACGGCAACAAGATCGTCATCGACCGCAGCCAGGACCCGCAGGAAGCGGCCCTGACGCTGGTGCATGAGATCAACCACGCGAAGGCGACCATCGACGGTCCCCGCGCGGACGTGCAGAACCAGACGCGCGACGACTACGTGAACACGCTCCTCAACGAGGAGACGCGCGGCACGGTGGACAGCATCCGGGCGAAGAACGAGCTGGTCGCCGCCGGCGACAACGTCACCGCCACCTTCCCGCTGGAGGCCGAGTACAACGCCGCCTCCCAGACGGCCATCGACGCGGCGAAGGCGAAGGACCCGTCGCTCACCGAAGCGCAACTGCGTGAAATCGGCGACAAGGCGGGATACGATGCGGTCCTCAACGGCTTCAGGACGGGCGCGGTGGTGACCAGCACCAACGGTCAGAACTACCCCGACTACTACGGCCAGGGCTGGGACGCGGCGCACCCGTCACGCTAAATGCATCGTGTCCTCGTCGCAGCCTTGTGGTTGATGGCCACCACGCACTGTGACACGGCCCGGCCCGTGAAGGCCGGGCCCCAGGAGGAACCGAAGGTGAATGCGGACGCCGAGACGTTGCAGCGCATCGAGCGGGTGGACCCGGTGCACGCCGGGACCATCCAGCAGAACCTGGCGGCGACGGCCTTCACGCGCCAGCCGCTGGGCTTCTACCAGCGCTTCCAGTTGGTGACGGTGGACGTGCGGTTGCCGCACCGGGCGCTGCGCTTCAAGTACGCGGACGACGGCAAGGTCGCGGTCAACCTCACGCCGGCCACCGCCGAGGCCATCTACAAGGTCAACCAGGACGAGGCGCTGAGCCTGGAGGCCGCGGAGGTCCCGGCCTACCTGCGCTTCTTCGTGGAGAACACCGAGGGCGGCAAGCGCCGGCTGGTGGAGCGCGCGGAGGACGTGCAGTGGCTGCCCGCCACGAACACGGACGCGGCGCTCGGCGCGCGCAAGGCGGAGGCCGTCGCGAAGCTGCACCCCGTGAAGGTCTCCGAAGGCGCGGAGGGCTTCCAGGCGTCCGCGCTGGTGCTCGTGGGCAACCAGCTGCTCGCGTGTGACTTCACCGTGCGCAAGGGCGGCAAGGTGCAGCTCGTGAATCAGCAGGTGGTGGCGGAGTCGCTGCCCGTGCCCGCCGTCCGCTGAAGCCGCGCCGCTCAGGCCTTCTTCGTGCGCTTGCGCGTCGCGGTCTTCTTCGCGGTGGCGGGCGCACGCTTCTTCGCCGTCGCACGGCGGGCCGCCACGGCGGTCCGCGTCTTCTTCGCACCGGAGCGCTTGGCGGCGGGCTTCGCGCGCTCTTGCGTCGCGTGGTAGCGCTCCAGCAGCTTCGTTCCCTTGGCGGCCAGCCGCTTCGCTCCGGCGGTGTCCTTGGGCACGGGTTCGCCCCAGGCGCGGGCGGACAGGGCGAGGCGCGTGGGCTCCCCCTGGTCGTTCACCATGGGCCCGCGCGGGTGGGTGAAGTGGCGGCGCAGGAAGCTGCCCTTGCGGCGCAGCTTCTCCGGCGTGTCCGCCTTGCCCTTCACGCCGGGCTTGAGGTTCGCGCCCTCCTTCTCGTGGAACCACTCGCGGCCCGCCGCCGTGAGGCCCCCCTTCGGATCCTTCAGGCGCTGACGGGTCGGGGAACGGGTCGGCATCGCGCGTGCTCCTCTCGGACTGGGGTGGAGGCTTCCGAAGGAGAGGTAGGTCGTCCCGGTCGCGTTGGCACGGGGTGACAGGCCGCCTGCTTCCTACGGCGTGGGCTTCGCCTCCGGAGGCCGCAGTGAATCCGCCAGCGCACGGATGGCGCGCGCGTGGGCGTGCCACGGGGCCTGGTCGTCTCCGAAGACGTCCAGCGGGCGCTGGGGAGGCAGTCCCCGCGCTTCGAAGTCCTGGCCCTTCATGTCCGTGTAGTGCTCGTTCGACAGGTGGACCGTCCACCCGTTGGGCAGCGGCTTGACGAGCATGTCGGAGAACGCGCCCCGCGTGGCCGTGCCCACCTGGACGACGTTCGGCAGCGCGCGCAGGGCCAGCGTGAGGACCTCGCCCGCGCTGACCGTGACGTCGCTCGTCACCACGTAGACCGGGCCGTGGAAGGAAGGTCGCGACGTGGGCTGGAGGGTGAACGTCTGGGGCGGGACGTCCTTCGCGCCCGTCGCCCACTTGGTGTACGCGCGCCGGGGTTGAGCCGTGAAGCGCTCCGCGAGGGCGCGAGCGACGGCGTCATGGCCGCCCCGGTTGTTGCTCACGTCCAGGATGAGCACGTCCGCGGTGCTGAAGGCCGTCAGCGCCTCGTCCAGCACCGGCTCCAGCGCCGCCAGCTCCTGCGCCAGCGTGGGGGCCGCCTCCTCCGTCCCGGTGACGAAGCCGCCCATCGTCAGCACGTTGAGGTAGGCGACGCGAGGCGCGGCGAAGCCCCAGAGGACGCGCTGGTTCGCTCCGACGTGCCCTTCGCCGCGCAGCACCGTCTGGAGGATGCCGTCGCGGTACGCGCGCATCCACTCGCGCTGCACCTCCCGCTTGGGCCGTCCCGTCGCCAGGGCGGCCTGCTCCAGCATCGCGAACGTGCCCGTGGGACGGGCCTCGTACGTCAACGTGCCGGAGGCGGCGTCGTCCGCGAGCAGCTCCACGTGCGCGTCGTTCAGCGACCGCAGCGCGTCCGCGAAGAGGGTGAACAGCGCGCGGCCGTCCATGTCCGGCGTCACCCGCGAGCGCTGTGCATCCATCCGGGCCAGCCAGTCCGGGTCGCGCTGGGGGAAGGAGGCGTAGTGCTCCGCGAAGGTCGCGCGGAACACGTCGAACAGCTCCAGCGCGCTCCACGCGCGGTGCACGTCGCAGTCCGCGGGCAGGGTGGCCAGCCGGTCGAAGCGGTAGCGCGTCTCCCCCGGCGCGGAGAGGAAGTCCCGGACGTCCGCGGAGGGCCCCGGCTCCTGGGTGCCGAACAGCTCCTTCAGCTCCGCCGTCGACGACGGATCCGGATAGCACCCCGCCGCCGTCTCGTGGTGCAGCCGCATCCCCTCCGGCGTCACCGTGAGCAGCCAGCCGTAGCCGCGCGAGCGCCACACGCCGTATCCGCCCGACGCGAGGTCCTTCGACGTGGCGCGCGGCGCGGCACACGCGGCGAGCAGGCCCACGAGGACGAGGGAGATGACCTTGCCGCGACTTGCTCCACCACCGGACACGTCGGCGCGAGCAGGGCGGGGGGACGCGGAGCGTGCGCTATAAACCTCGCGCGGGGTGGGGGTGGCCTGCCCGCCGACGGGAGACATCATGGGTGGAGTCGCTCGGAAGTTGGGGTGGGTGGCCTTGGCCCTGGCGGGGGCCTTCAGCCTGGGCGTGGTGGCGCTGCACCGGGGCGAGTCCATCAGCGCCATCTGGCTCGTGGTCGCCTCGGTCGCGGTGTTCATGCTGGGATATCGTTTCTACGGCCGGTTCATTGCCGAAAAAGCGCTCCAGCTGGACCCCTCGCGCGCCACCCCCGCCGAGCGCCGCAACGACGGCCTGGACTACGTGCCCACGGACCGGTGGGTCGTGTTCGGCCACCACTTCGCGGCCATCGCGGGCGCGGGCCCGCTGGTGGGGCCGGTGCTGGCGGCGCAGATGGGCTACCTGCCCGGCACGCTGTGGATCCTCGCGGGCGTGGTCGTGGCCGGCGCGGTGCAGGACTTCGTGACGCTGTTCCTGTCCGTGCGCCGCGACGGCAAGTCGCTGGGCGACATGGTGCGCATGGAGCTGGGGCCCGCGGCCGGCGTGACGGCGATGGTGGGCGTGCTGATGATCATGATGATCATCCTCGCGGTGCTGGCGCTGGTGGTGGTGAAGGCGCTGACGCACAGCCCGTGGGGCACCTTCACCGTGGCGATGACCATCCCCATCGCGGTGATGATGGGCCTGTACCTGCGCTACGCGCGCCCCGGCAAGGTGCTGGAGGTGTCCGTCGTCGGCTTCGTGCTGCTGATGCTCAGCATCTGGCTGGGCGGCCAGGTGTCCGAGTCCGCCACCTGGGGCCCCTGGTTCACCTTCGACAGCCGCACGCTGGCGTGGCTGCTCATCGGCTACGGGTTCTGCGCGGCGGTGCTGCCGGTGTGGCTCCTGCTCGCGCCGCGCGACTACCTGTCCACATTCCTGAAGATCGGCACCGTGCTGCTGCTGGCGGTGGGCATCGTGCTGGCGGCGCCGCACATGAAGATGCCGGCGGTGACGAGGTTCGTGGACGGCTCCGGGCCGGTGTTCTCCGGCAGCCTGTTCCCGTTCCTCTTCATCACCATCGCGTGCGGCGCGGTGTCCGGGTGGCACTCGCTCATCGCGTCCGGCACCACGCCGAAGATGCTGGCCACGGAAGGCGACGCGCGGCTCGTGGGCTACGGCGCCATGCTGATGGAGGCCTTCGTGGCCATCATGGCGCTCATCGCCGCGTCGGTGCTGGAGCCCGGCGTCTACTTCGCGATGAACTCGCCCGCGGCGCTCATCGGCACCAGCGCGGCGCAGGCGGCGACGACGCTCAGCCAGTGGGGCTTCGTCATCACCCCGGAGGTGCTGGAGCAGACGGCGCGCGACATCGGTGAGACCACCATCCTGTCGCGCGCGGGCGGTGCGCCGACCCTGGCGGTGGGCATGGCGCAGATCCTCCACGGCCTGGTGTCCGGGAAGGGGATGATGGCGTTCTGGTACCACTACGCCATCCTCTTCGAGGCCCTCTTCATCCTCACCACCGTGGACGCCGGCACGCGCGTGGGGCGCTTCATGATCCAGGAACTGGCGGGCCTGGTGTACGCGCCGCTCAGGCGCACGGAGTCCTGGGGCGCCAACCTGCTGGCCACCGCGCTGTGCGTGGCCGCCTGGGGCTACTTCCTCTACCAGGGCGTGGTGGATCCGCTGGGCGGCATCAACACGCTGTGGCCGCTGTTCGGCATCGCCAACCAGATGCTCGCCGCGGTGGCGCTGACGCTGGGCTGCGTGGCGCTGGTGAAGATGAAGCGCGAGCGCTACGTCTGGGTGCCCGGCATCCCCGCCGCGTGGCTGGTGCTGTGCACCCTCACCGCCGGCTTCCAGAAGGTGTTCGGCGGCGACGTGCGCGTGAGCTTCGTGGCCCACGCGCGGGCCTTCTCCCAGGCGATCGCCGAAGGGCGCGTCATCGCCCCCGCGAAGTCCGTGGAGGAGATGGAGGCCATCATCCGCAACGACTACCTGGATGCCGCCCTCACCGTGTTCTTCATGGTCGTCGTGGTGGCGACGGTGCTCTTCGGCGTGCGCGCCGCGCTCCGGGCCTGGCGCTCGCCGGTGGCCACCTCGCTGGAGACGCCCTACGTGGCCGCGGCCCTCCCGGTGAAGCCGTGAGGCTCATGCACGCGCTCCAGCACGGCTGGCGTCAGGCCGTGCGCACCGCACGCTCGATGATTGGCGTGCCGGACTACGACACCTATGTCGCCCACATGCGCCGTCACCACCCGGACCGCGCGGTGATGACCTACGCGGAGTTCTTCAACGACCGCCTCGAAGCCCGCTACCGCGCCGGAGGCGGCCGGTGCTGCTGAGGCGGGTGGTGGGCTACCTGCCGACGTGGGCGGGGGACGTGAACACGCCGCGGTACTCGAAGCTCTCGCGGCTGGAAGCGCTGTAGTCCGCGTGGGGCGGTGGGGCCGGTGGAAGGCCGGCCCCGTCACTCCGCAAGGGCCTTCGCGAGCGCATCGCGCAGCTTCGCGGCCAGCACCTGGAGGTGCGGGGGCTTCAGGAACGAGTAGTGGTCCCCGGGCACCGTGTGCGCGTCCAGCCCGCCGGGCGCGTAGGGGGCCCAGCCGTGGTCCCAGCGCGAGTCCTCCGCTTCGAACAGGGTGAAGGGCCCGCTGGCCGCGGGCGGTTCGTAGACCCAGGCCGCGTGCAGGTGGACCTCGAACGCGTGGCGCATCTCGCGCAGCGGCTGCTCCGCCGCGAACAGGGGCTGGCTGGCGGCTTCCAGGGCCTCCATCCACTGCTCGGGTGAGAGCCCGTCGTTCGCGGGCAGCGGCTGGCCGGAGGCGCGCAGCAGGTCCTCCAGGAACAGCGCGCTCAGCCGCGCCTTCGCGTCCGCGTCGTCCGGGTTGCCCGAGTGCAGGCTCGCGGAGGTGTCCAGCAGCGCGAGCAGCGCGACCTGTTCGCCTTCGCTCCGCAGCTGGTGGGCCATCTCCCACGCGATGCTTCCGCCCATGGACCAGCCGCCCAGCAGGTAGGGGCCATGGGGTTGGACCTCGCGAACCGCGCGCACGTAGAGGGCCGCCATCTCCGGGATGGATTCACAGGGCGGCTCCGCGCCGTCCAGGCCACGGGCCTGGAGTCCGTGGAAGGGCTGCTCCGGTCCCAGGGCACGGGCCAGCTCCGCGTAGGGCGCGACGTTGCCTCCCACCGCGTGGACGCAGAAGAAGGGACGGACGCCCTGCTCACCCTCCTGGATCGTGACGAGGGGCGACCAGCGTGCACCGCCGTCCCGGAGCAGGCCCGCCAGGTGCTCCACGGTGGGGTTCTGGAAGAGCGCCGCCACGGGCAGCGGACGGCCCAGCCTGGCGCGAATGGCGGACTGCAACCGCAGCGTCAGCAGCGAGTGCCCGCCCAGCTCGAAGAAGTTGTCGCGCACGCCAATGGGATGCACGCCCAGCACCTCCTCCCAGATGCGCACGAGCCGCAGCTCCAGCGGCGTCCGGGGACCGACCAGGGCCCGAGCGGAATCGCGGCCTCCTTCCGGCGCGGGCAGCGCCTTGCGGTTCACCTTGCCCGACGGCGTCAGGGGGAACTTCTCCATCGCGACCCAGCGCGCGGGCACCATGTATTCCGGCAGCCGCTGCTGGAGGAAGCCGCGCAGCGCGCTGACGTCGGGCGACTTGCCGGCGGCGCCCACCACCCAGGCCACCAGCCGCTTCTGGCCGCTCCCGTCGTCTCGCGCGTCGACGATGCAGTCCCGCACCGACGGGTGCTGCGACAGCGCCGCTTCGACTTCTCCCAGCTCGATGCGGAAGCCGCGCACCTTCACCTGCGCGTCGCGCCGGCCAAGGAACTCCAGCGAGCCGTCCGGCAGGTACCGGGCCCAGTCACCCGTGCGGTACAGCCGGCCTCCCGGCGTGGGGCTGGAGGGGTCGGGGATGAAGCGGTCGGCGGTGAGGCCGGGCTGGTCCAGGTAGCCGCGGCAGACCTGGACGCCGCCCACGTACAGCTCGCCCGTCACGCCCCTCGGCACCGGGCGCAGGTGCGCGTCCAGCACGTGGACGGCCACGTTGCCCAAGGGGCTTCCAATGGAGGGCAGGTCCGGCCACGCCGCCGGGTCTCCCTTCAGCGACAGCGACGTCACCGCGTGGGCTTCGGACGGTCCGTAGTGGTTGTGCAGCACGGCGCCCGTGCGCTTCATGAAGCGGCGGAGCGCGGGCGTCATGCGCAGCTGCTCGCCCGCGACCATGATCTCCCGGACGCGCGAGGGGAAGGTGCCCTCGCGCTCGGCCACCTCCGCCAGGTTCTGGAGCGCGACGAAGGGCATGAAGAACCGCTCGATGCCTGCGTCCTCCAGCAGCGCGAGGAGCTGGCTTGCGTCGCGGCGAACCTCGTCGGTGAGCAGCACCAGCTCACCGCCCGCGGCCCAGGTCGCGAACAGCTCCTGGAAGGACACGTCGAAGCTCAGCGCGGAGAACTGGAGCGTGCGCGCCCGCGGCGCCACCGAGTCCCCCACCTGCCAGTGGAGCAGTTCACCAGCGCCTCGTGGTGCATCGCGATGCCCTTGGGCGTGCCGGTGGAGCCGGAGGTGAAGATGACGTAGGTGAGCGCCTGCGCGTTGCCCAGCGGGGTGGGACGCGCGTCGGACTCGCGGGCGAGGACGTCCGCCTGCGTGTCCAGCTCCAGCGCCAGCGCGGCGCCGCCATCCAGGACGCCGCGCAGCGCCCGCGACGTGAGCAGCACCGCCGCGCCTGAAGCCTGGAGCATCGCGGCGAGCCGCTCCGGCGGATAGGCCGGATCCAGCGGCACGTAGGCGCCCCCGGCCTTGAGCGTTCCCAGCACCGCCACGGCCAGCTCCAGCGAGCGGTGCAGATGGATGCCCACGCGGACGTCGGCGCGCACGCCGTGCCGGCGCAGGTGGTGCGCGAGCTGGTTCGAGCGCCGCTCCAGCTCTCCGTAGGTGAGCGTCTGCTCTCCGAAGCGCACCGCGATCGCGTCGGGCGTGCGCGTGGCCGTGGCCTCGAAGAAGGCGTGGACACTGGACACGGCGGGGTAGGGCACGGAGCGGAGCGTCCACTGCGCGAGCTGTCGTTGCTCCGCGTCGGTGAGCAGGGGCAGCGTGGCCAGGGGGGCGTCCGGTGCCGCGAGCGCGCTTTCGAGGAGCTGTGCGTAGTGGTCCGCGAAGCGCGCGACCGTGTCCTCGTCGAAGAGGGCGGTGTTGTACTCCCAGGCACTCGACCAGCCTTCGGGCGACTCACGCACGAAGAGGGTGAGGTCGAACTTGGCCATGCCGGGCTCGAAGGTGAGCGCGCGCACGGAGACGCCGGGCAGCTCCCAGGGCGCACCCGCGTTCTGGAAGACGAACATCACCTGGAACAGCGGCGAGCGGCTCAGGTCCCGCGAGGGGACGAGCGCGTCGACGAGCTGCTCGAAGGGCATGTCCTGGTGGGCGTAGGCGCCGAGGCAGGCCTCACGCACACGGCCCAGCAGGGTGCGGAAGTTCTCCGCGCCGGAGGCGTCCACGCGCAGGGCGAGGGTGTTGGTGAAGAAGCCGATGAGGTTCTCCACCTCGCGACGGCCGCGCCCGGCGATGGGCGTGCCGATGACGAGGTCCTCCTGGCCGCTGTGGCGGGCGAGCAGCGCGTGGAAGCCCGCGAGCAGCAGCATGAAGGGCGTGACGCCCGCATCGCGCGCCAGCGATTGAATGGCGGCCGGGAGAGAGGCGGGCAGCGGACGTGCGAGCTGAAGGCCCTTGAAGGACTGCACGGGGGGGCGCGGCCTGTCCGTGGGCAGGTCCAGCGTGGGAGGCGCGCCCTCCAGGTGTTGCTTCCACCACGTGCGCTGCTCCTCCAGCGCGGCTCCCTGCATCACCTGCCGCTGCCAGGTGGCGAAGTCCGGGTACTGCACGGGGAGCCGGGGCAGGGCAGGGGCTTCGTGCCGCAGGCTTGAGGCGTAGAGGGCCTTGAGCTCACGCACCAGGATGTCGATGGACCAGAAGTCACAGACGATGTGGTGCATCACCAGCAGCAGCGCGTGCCGTTCCGGCGCGGTGCGAACCAGCGTGGCGCGCACGAGAGGGCCGTGCTCCAGGTCGAAGGGCTTGCGCACCTCCGCCTCCGCGCGCTGGCGGAGCGCTTCGTCCGAGCCCTCCTCGAACGAGAGCGTCAGGGGCTGGTGCTCGCGGACGTGCTGCACGGGCTGGCCGTGCGCTTCGGAGAAGGTGGTGCGCAGGGCTTCGTGGCGCTGGACGAGCGCGTCCAACGCGGCCTCCAGCGCACGGGCGTCCAGTGGCCCTTCCAGCTGGAAGAAGAAGGGCACGTTGTACGCGTAGCCTTCCGGATCCAACCGCGCGAGGAACCACAGCCGCTGCTGCGCGAAGGACAGCGGCAGGGGCTGCTCGCGCGACACCTCGACGATGGGCGGCGTCGGCGTCCCCTGGCCTCCCTTCTTCAAGACCTCCAGGCGCTCGGCGAAGCGGGCCACCGTGGGCGCTTCGAAGAGCAGGCGCACCGGGACGTCCTGCTGGAGCACGTCCCGCAGGCGCGACACCACGCGCGTGGCCAGGAGCGAGTGGCCCCCCAGCTCGAAGAAGTTGTCGTGCGCGCCCACGCGGCTCACGCGCAAGAGGGGCGCCCACAGCTCCGCGACCAGGGCCTCCCAGCCCTCGCGTGGCGCGACGTAGGTGTCCCTGCTCCCGCCCGCGTCCGGTGCGGGCAGGGCCTTGCGGTCCACCTTCCCTGAGGGCGTGAGCGGCAGCCGGTCCAGCTTCACGATGGCGGAGGGCACCATGTGTCCCGGCAGCCTCGCGACGAGGCCGGCGCGCAGCGCGACCGGTTCCACCTCCGCGCCCACGACGTAGGCCACCAGCCGCTTGTCTCCGGGGACGTCCTCGCGCACGACGACGACCGCGTCCGCGACCCCGTCGGAGTCCTTGAGGGCGGTCTCGAGCTCTCCCGGCTCGATGCGGAAGCCGCGCAGCTTCACCTGCGAGTCGTTCCGGCCCAGGAAGTCGAGCACGCCGTTGGCGCGCCACCGCGCGCGGTCTCCCGTGCGATACAGCCGTGCTCCCGGCGTGGTGCTGAACGGATGCGGGACGAAGCGCTCCGCCGTCAGGTCCGGCCGGTGCAGGTAGCCCCACGCCAGGCCGTCTCCGCCCACGTACAGCTCGCCCGCGACGCCCACGGGCGCCGGGGCTCCCAGCGCGTCCAGCACGTAGGCCTGCGAGTTGGCGATGGGATGGCCGATGGAAATGGGCGCCTTCGCGTCACCGGGCACGGTCAGCCGGTGCGCGGTGGAGATGGTCGTGTTCTCCGTGGGGCCGTAGGCGTTGACGATGACCTGCCCCTCGTCCAGCAGCCTGCGCGCCGCCACCGGGGACATCACATCCCCGCCCGTCATCACCTGCCGCACTCCCGCGAGCGCGCGGGGCTGTGCCTGCACCATCTGCTCGAACAGCGCGGTGGTGAGGAACAGCGCGCTGATGCCCTCGCGCACCAGCGTGGCACCCAGCTCCTCCAGCGAGGGCTGATGCGCCGGGAAGACGACCAGCTTCGCGCCGTGGAGCAGGGCGCCCCACAGCTCCAGGGTCGCGGCGTCGAAGGAGATGGGCGCGAGCTGGAGGAAGACCTCTTCCGGCCCGAACCGCGCGTAGGACGTGCCCGTCACCAGCCGCACCACGCCCCGGTGCGGGATGCACACGCCCTTGGGCCGGCCGGTGCTGCCGGACGTGTACATGACGTAGGCCAGGGCCTCCGGGGGCACGGTGAGGCGCGGCGCCTGCGTGGACTCCTTCGCGAACGCACTCCACGACGGCTCCAGCACCACCACCCGCGCCTCCACCGCCGGAAGCTTCGCCTCCTGGCCCGGCTGCACGAGCAGCACCGGCAGCCGCGTGTCCTGGACCATGAAGAGGAGGCGCTCGGCCGGGTAGGAGGGATCCAGCGGGACGTAGGCGCCTCCGGCCTTGAGGATGGCCAGCGTGGCCACCACCAGCTCCAACGAGCGGCCCGTGCACAGGCCCACCAGGGTGCCCAGGCCCACGCCCAGGCCGCGCAGGTGGTGCGCGAGCTGGTTGGCGCGGGCGTCCAGCTCCGCGTACGTCAGCTGGCTGCCTTCGAACGCCACCGCGATGGCGTGCGGCGTGCGCGCGGCCTGCGCCTCGAAGAGGGCGGACAACGACGCGTCGCGCGGATAGGCGGCGCGGGTGTCGTTCCAGGCCACCAGCAGCCGGTGGCGCTCCTCCTCGGAGAGCAGCGGGATGCGGGCGAGGGGCTGCTCCAGCCCGGAGACGGCGGCCTCCAGCAGGCGCGTGTAGTGCGCGGCCATGCGCGCCACCGTCGCCTCCTCGAAGAGGGCGGTGTTGTACTCCCAGAGGAAGCCCAGGCCGTCCTGGGCCTCCTGCGCGAAGAGGGTGAGGTCGAACTTCGACATCCCCGTCTCCACGTCCAGCGGCTCCACGGCCAGCTCCGGCAGGGCCTTCGCCGGGGCGCCTCCGGCGTTCTGGAGGACGAACATCACCTGGAACAGCGGCGCGCGGCGGGTGTCTCGCTCGGGCTGGAGCGCGTCCACCAGCTGCTCGAAGGGCAGGTCCTGGTGGGCGAAGGCCTCCAGCGTGACGTCGCGCGCGAGCCCCACGAGGTCGCGGAAGGTCGCGTCCCGGGGCGCGCGGATGCGCAGGGGCACCGTGTTGATGAAGAAGCCGACGAGCCCCTCCAGCTCCTGGCGCTGACGGCCCGCGAGCGGCGCTCCGATGACGACGTCGTCCTGGCCGCTGTAGCGGGAGAGCAGGGCGTGGAAGCCCGCCAGCAGCATCATGAAGGGCGTCACGCCGTGACGCTGGCCCAGCGCCTCCACGGCCCGTGACAGCGCGGGCGAGGCCTTCCATGCCAGGTGCGCGCCCTCGAAGGTCTGCACCGCCGGACGCGCCAGGTCCGTGGGCAGCATCAGGGCGGGCGGCGCGTCCTGGAGCCGGGCCTTCCACCACCCGAGCCGCGCGTCCACGACCGTGCCCACCCAGGCCAGGCGCTGCCAGCGCGCGTAGTCCGCGGGCTGGAGGGACAGCGCGGGCAGCCGCGCCTCGGCCCCGCCCGTCTCCTCGCGGTAGAGCGCCGTCAGCTCGCGCTCCATCACGCCCAGCGACCAGCCGTCGCAGATGATGTGGTGCAGCGTGACGAGCAGGGCATGGTCCCCGTCCCCCACGCGGACCAGCGTCGCGCGCAGCAGGGGGCCCGGCGAGTCGAAGGGGCGGCGCACCTCCTCCTCCGCCCGGCGCGTGAGCGCTCGCGGCGAGGACACCTGCTCGCGGCGCAAGGGCACCTCCAGCGCCGGCGCGATGCGCTGCACCGGCTGGCCTGGTGCTCCACGAACGTCGTGCGCAGGGCTTCGTGGCGCTGGACCAGGCGCTGGAGGCTCCGCTCCAGCGCGCCCGCGTCCAGGGGGCCCGTCCAGCGCGTGAACCAGGGCAGGTTGTAGGAGAACCCGTCCGGATCCATCCGGGTGAGGAACCACAGCCGCTCCTGCGCGAAGGACAGGGGCGGCGTCTCGCCCGGCGGGCGCGGCACGAGCGGCGGCTCCGCGTCCGGGCCGGCCTCCGGCTTCAGCGAGGACAGGTGCTCCGCCAGCTCCTCCACGGTGGGGAAGGCGAACAGCGCGCGCACGGGCAGGTCCACCTGGAGCCGGTCGCGCAGCCGCGCCGTCACCTGCGTCGCCAGCAGGGAGTGGCCGCCCAGCTCGAAGAAGCTGTCCGTCGCGCCCACGCGCGGCAGGCCAGCAGCGCGGCGAAGACGGCCGCCACCTCCGTCTCCAGCGGCGTGCGCGGGGCCACGAAGGCCCGGGCCCCTTCCGCGTCCTCGCCCGGCGCGGGCAGGGCGCGGCGGTCCAGCTTGCCGCTGGGGGTGAGGGGGAACGCGTCCAGCAGCACGAAGGCCGCGGGCACCATGTACTCCGGCAGCCGTTCGCGCAGCGCCGCCTTGAGCGCCCCGGCGTCCCCGGCCGTCCCCGGCTGCGTCACCACGTAGGCCACCAGGTGCTTGCCCCGGGCCTCGTCGTCGCGGGCCACCACCGCCACGTCCTTCACGCCCGGCAGCCTCGCCACCGCCGCCTCCACCTCCGGCAGCTCGATGCGGTAGCCGCGCAGCTTCACCTGCGCGTCGCGCCGGCCCAGGAACTCCAGCGTGCCGTCCGGCAGGTACCTCGCGAAGTCCCCGGTGCGGTACCTCCGCGCGCCCGGGTGAGGGCTCAGCGGATCCGGCACGAAGCGCTCCGCCGTCAGGTCCGGCCGGTGCAGGTAGCCTCTCGCCAGCCCCGCGCCGCCAATGAACAGCTCGCCCGCGACGCCCACCGGCACCGGCTCGCCGCGCGCGTCCAGCAGGTACGTGCGCGCGTTGGTGATGGTGCGGCCAATGGGCGGCAGGTCCGGCCACGCGTCCGGGTTGCCCTTCAGCACGTGGGCGGAGGCCGCGTGCGTCTCCGTGGGGCCGTAGTGGTTGTCCAGCACGCACCCGTCCAGCGCGTGGAGCAGCCTGCGCAGCGCGGGCGTCATCCGCAGTTGCTCGCCCGCGGTGTTGATCTCCTTGAGCGACGTGGGCACCAGGCCCTCCGCGTCCGCCACCTCCGCCAGGTGCTGGAGCGCCACGAAGGGCAGGAAGATGCGCTCGACGCCGTGGGCGCGCATCAGCGTGAGCAGGGCCCGGCCGTCGCGCCGCGTGTCCTCCGGCATGAGCACCAGCTCTCCGCCCGCGGCGAAGGTGGGCAGCATCTCCTGGAAGCACACGTCGAAGCTGAGCGCGGAGAACTGGAGCGTGCGCCCCCTGGGCGCGGCGGAGCGGCGCACCTGCCACTGGATGAGGTTGAGCAGCGGGCGGTGCGGCATGGCCACGCCCTTGGGCACGCCCGTGGAGCCGGACGTGAAGATGACGTAGGCCAGCGTGTCCGGGCCTCCCACGGGCGCGGGCGCCGTGTCGGGCGTGCCGGGGTCGTCCTCCAGGAACAGCCGCTCCACGCCGTCCTCCGGCAGGCCGGACGCCAGCGAGCGCCGCGTGACGAGCACCTTCGCGCGCGACGTCTGGAGCATCAGCGCCAGCCGCTCCGGCGGATAGGCCGGATCCAACGGGCAGTAGGCCGCCCCCGACTTGAGGATGCCCAGCACGCCCACCGCCAGCTCCAGCGAGCGGTCCACGCACAGCCCCACCGCCGTGTCCGGCGCCACGCCGCGCGCCCTCAGCGCATGGGCCACGCGGTTCGCGCGGGCCTCCAGCTGCGCGTACGTCAGGTGCGCGTCCCCGAAGCGCACCGCCACCGCGTCCGGGCTCCTGCGCACGCTGTCCTCGAAGAGGGCGTGCACCCCGGAGCGCACCGGCACCTGCGCGAAGGTGTCGTTCCAGTCCACCACCGCGCGCTCCCGCTCGCGCGCCGTCAGCAGGGGCAGCGCGGACACGGGGGACTCGGGCCGGGCGATGGCGCCCTCCAGCAGCCGGGCGTAGTGGGCGGCCATGCGGGCCACCGTCGCCTCGTCGAAGAGGTCCGCGTTGTACTCCCAGCGGGCCTCCAGGCCGCCCGGGTCCTCGTAGAGGAAGAGGGTGACGTCGAAGCGCGCGACGCCGGGCTCGAAGTCCACCTCCGTCACGGTGAGGCCGGGCCACTTGAGCGCGGCCCACGGCGAATGCACGTGCACGAACATCGCCTGGAACAGCGGCGAGCGGCTGGGTCGCGCTGGGGCACCAGCAGGTCCACCAGCTGCTCGAAGGGCAGGTCCTGGTGCGCGTACGCGCCCAGGCACACGTCGCGCACGCGGCCCAGCAGCGCGAGGAACGTCGGGTCACCGGACGCGTCCAGCCGCAGCGCCAGCGTGTTGGCGAAGAAGCCGACGAGCCGCTCCACCTCGCGGCGGCCGCGCCCCGCCACGGGCGTGCCCACCACCAGGTCCTCCTGCCCGCTGTAGCGCAGCAGCAGCACCTGGAACGCCGCGAGCAGCGCCATGTACGGCGTGACGGCGGCCTTGCGGCTCAGCTCGCGCAGGCCCGTGGCCAGGGCCGGGGGCATGGGCAGGCGGTACACCGCGCCCCGGGACGTCTGGCGCGGCGGGCGGGGC
>NZ_JBKGHJ010000135.1:0-17748 GCF_046520365.1 Corallococcus sp. 4LFB | reverse complement strand
CCATCGAGGTGGAGCTCATCACCCCGGTCGCGATGGAGAAGGAGCTCCGGTTCGCGGTTCGTGAAGGCGGCCGCACGGTGGGCGCGGGCGTCGTGGCGGAAATCATCGCGTAGCACTCAGCCCACCAGCCCTCCGGATGGCCCCTCGTGGGCGCTTCCGGAGAGCCGGTGGAAATCCAGTTGCAACCCATGGGGTGTGGTGGTACACACCGCGCCCCTTCGTTCCGAAGAAACGGTTCTCTGAAATCCAGGCGTTGACGGGCGTACCGCCTCACGGTTCCCAGAGGTCGTTCAAAGAGGTTCTTGCGAATGGCGACACAGAAGATCCGCATCCGGCTGAAGGCGTACGACTCGAAGCTCCTGGACCAGAGTGCTGGGGAGATTGTCGAGACGGCCAAGCGCACGGGCGCCAAGGTGGCCGGTCCGATCCCCCTGCCGACGCGCATCAACAAGTTCACCGTGTTGCGTTCGCCGCACGTGGACAAGAAGAGCCGCGAGCAGTTCGAGATCCGCACGCACAAGCGCCTGCTCGATATCCTCGAGCCGACCCAGCAGACGCTGGACGCGCTGATGAAGCTGGATCTGTCTGCCGGCGTTGACGTCGAGATCAAGTCCTAGGAAGCGGGATGGCGTCGGAGTGGTTTCACTCTGACCCCCGAGGAAAGTGCCATGGCGAAGTTTGACGTAGTCGACCTGGATTTGAAGAAGGTGTCGGAGATCGAGCTCTCCGACGAGATCTTCGGCGCCGAGCCGAACACCCACCTGTTCTACGAGGTGGCGAAGATGCAGCAGATCAACCGGCGCCGCGGCACGGTCGGGGTGAAGAACACCTCGCTGGTCAGCGGCGGCGGCAAGAAGCCCTGGAAGCAGAAGGGCACCGGCCGCGCCCGTCAGGGCTCGATCCGCGCCTCCCACTGGGTGGGCGGCGGCAAGGCGATGGCCCCCAAGGCCCGCGACTACTTCTACCGGCCGCCCCGCAAGGTCCGCCGCGGTGCCCTGCGCGCCGTGCTGTCCCTGCGCGCCCGGGAGAAGCAGCTCATCATCCTGGACGGCTTCAAGCTGGACGCCCCGAAGTCGAAGCAGGCCTTCGAGGTGCTCACGCGCCGCATGAAGCTCCAGAACGCGCTGGTCATCGACGAGCGCGGCAACACCAACCTGCACCGCAGCGTGCGCAACCTGGCGAAGTTCGACGTGCTGCCGCCCGAGGGTCTCAACCTCGAGTCCGTGCTCAAGCACTCGCACATCGTCCTGACTTCCGCCGCCGCGAAGGCGCTCGAGGGGTCCCTGTCATGAACCTGAACGACGTCATCAAGGGCCCGCTCATCACGGAGAAGCTGGACAAGGCCCGGGAGAAGTTCCGCCAGTACTCGTTCATCGTGGACCGCAAGGCCACGAAGCACGACGTGTCCCGCGCGGTCCAGTCCCTGTTCAAGGTCACGGTGGAGGGTGTTCGCACCAACATCGTGCGTGGCAAGACGAAGCGGGTGGGCAAGAGCATCGGCCAGCGCCCCAACTTCAAGAAGGCGGTCGTCACCCTGAAGGAGGGTGACAAGATCGAACTCTTCGAAGGGGGAGCGGTCTGACGCCACTGGCGTCCAGATCCGCCTGAGAGGAACACACCATGGGCATCAAGAAGTACAAGCCGACAAGCGCCGCCCGCCGTCTGATGACGGTGTCCGACTTCGCGGACATCACCAAGGACTCGCCGGAGAAGGCTCTCACCGAGCCCATCAAGCGCTCCGGTGGCCGCAACGTCCACGGCCACATCACCCGTCGCCACCAGGGTGGCGGTCACAAGCGCCGCTACCGCGTCATCGACTTCAAGCGTCGTGACAAGGACGGCGTGCCGGCCAAGGTCGTCGCGGTCGAGTACGACCCGAACCGCACCGCCAACATCGCCCTCCTGCACTACGCGGATGGCGACAAGCGCTACATCCTGGCCCCCGTGGGCCTGAGCGTGGGCGACACCGTGTTCGCCGGCTCCGCCGCCGACATCCGGCCCGGCAACAGCCTGCCGCTGCAGAACATCCCGGTGGGTACGGTCATCCACAACGTGGAGCTGAAGCCGGGCCGTGGCGCCCAGGTCATCCGCTCCGCTGGCACCTCCGGCCAGCTGATGGCGAAGGAGGAGCGCTACGCCCAGGTCCGTATGCCCTCGGGCGCCGTGCGCAAGGTGCTCATCGAGTGCCGCGCCACCGTGGGCCAGGTGGGCAACATCGAGCACGAAATCATCCGCATCGGCAAGGCGGGCAAGAGCCGCTGGCTGGGCATCCGTCCCACCGTCCGCGGTCTGGCGATGAACCCTGTCGACCACCCGCACGGTGGTGGCGAGGGTAAGTCCGGCCAGGGTAACCCGCATCCGGTGTCTCCGTGGGGCAAGAAGACCAAGGGCCTCACCACGCGCACCAACAAGCGCACCGACAAGTTCATCGTGAGCGGCCGCCGCCAGGGCGCGCGCAGCCAGTAAGAGGATTTGAAACATGGCTCGTTCGATCAAGAAGGGTCCGTTCGTTGACGATCACCTCCTCAAGAAGATCGAGGGGATGATCGCCGCGAACAAGAAGGCGGTCGTCAAGACCTGGTCCCGGCGCTCCACGATTCTCCCTGAGTTCGTGGGTCACACCTTCGCCGTTCACAACGGCAAGAAGTTCATTCCGGTGTTCGTCACGGAGAACATGGTGGGCCACAAGCTCGGCGAGTTCGCTCCTACGCGCACCTTCGGTGGGCACTCGGCGGAGAAGAAGGTCGCCAAGGCCCCGGGCAAGTAGCCCGTTCGCACGCCTGAGAGCCTGAGGAGATGACCATGGAGTCGACTGCACATCTGCGTCACCTGCGCATGAGCCCGCGCAAGCTGTCCCTCGTCGCGGCGCTCATCCGGGGCAAGCCTGTTGAGGCCGCCCTGAACATCCTGAAGTTCACCCCGCGCGCCGCCGCGCGGCCGGTGGAGAAGCTCATCAAGAGCGCCGTCGCCAACGCGACGGACCTGTCCAAGGGTCAGGTCGACGTGGATACGCTCTACGTCAAGACCATCTCCGTGGACCAGGCCGCCACCCAGCGCCGGTTCATGCCGCGCGCCATGGGGCGCGCGACGCCCATCCAGAAGAAGTCTGCCCACGTCCACGTCGTGCTGGCCGAGGCCAAGAAGTAGGACCCGTCGGGCCCCGCCCGGACGCACCAAGGAGATTCAGTTTGGGACAGAAAGTACATCCGATCGGGTTCCGGCTCGGCGTCATCAAGACCTGGGACTCCAAGTGGTTCGAGCACAAGAACTACGCCCAGTGGCTCCACGAGGACATCCGCATCCGCGAGTTCGTGAAGAAGTCGCTGAACCACGCGGGCGTGTCCAAGGTGGAGATTGAGCGCGCCGCCAACAAGGTGAAGGTCAACGTCCACACCGCTCGGCCGGGTATCGTCATCGGCAAGCGCGGCGCTGGCATCGAGACCGTCAAGAAGGACCTCCAGCAGTTCACCAAGAACGAGGTCTTCCTGAACATCGTCGAGGTCCGCAAGGCCGAGACCGACGCGCAGCTCGTGGCGGAGAACATCGCCACGCAGCTCGAGCGCCGCATCGCCTTCCGCCGCGCCATGAAGAAGGCGCTGCAGACCGCGATGAAGTTCGGGGCCAAGGGCATCCGCGTCGCCTGCTCGGGCCGCCTGGGTGGCGCCGAGATGGCCCGCTACGAGTGGTACCGCGAGGGCCGCGTGCCCCTGCACACCCTCCGCGCGGACATCGACTTCGGCTTCGCCGAGGCCAAGACGACCTACGGCAAGATTGGCTGCAAGGTCTGGATCTGCAAGGGCGAGGTCCTCCCCGGCAAGGGCGGCCAGGCCCCCATGCCCACCAACCGGTAAGACGCCCCCTGCGGGGCGGGTTTAAGAGACCCGCCCTGCACGGAAGGCACGAAGGACATCGACCATGCTTCAGCCTGCTCGAACCAAATACCGCAAGATGCAGAAGGGCCGCATGTTCGGCTCGGCCCACCGCGGCAGCGACCTCACCTACGGTGAGTTCGGCCTGGTGAGCCTCCAGCCGGGCTGGATCACCTCGCGCCAGATCGAGGCGGCCCGTATCGCGATGACCCGCCACGTGAAGCGCGGCGGCAAGATCTGGATCCGGATCTTCCCGGACAAGCCCATCACGAAGAAGCCCGCCGAAACCCGTATGGGTACCGGTAAGGGTGGCGTGGAGTACTACGTCGCGGTCGTCAAGCCGGGACGCGTCCTCTACGAGATGGAGGGCATGACGCAGGAGATCGCCACCGGTGCGCTGAAGCTGGCGCAGGCGAAGCTGCCGGTGCTCACCAAGATCGTGCGCCGCAGCGAGCTCTCGCTGTAGTCACGCACCGCCGGGACGGGCGCTCCACCTGGTGACAGGGGAGGGCGTCCGCATCCCGCGCCGAGGAGACCAAGATGGCGACTGCGAAGGAACTGAAGGACCTGTCGACGGACGACCTGCAGAACCGCGCGAAGGAACTGCGCGACACGCTGGTCCAGGATCGGCTCAAGCGTCGGACCGGCTCGCTGGACAGCCCCGCTGAGGGCGTGCAGCACCGCCGTGATCTGGCCCGCATCCTCACCGTCCTGGGCCAGAAGGCCCGGGCCGCGAAGGCGGGGTAGTAGTAGCAGTGCATCCGCGGGCATCCGGGCTCACCCGGGTGTCCGTGGCCATCCGGGCAGAGGGCCCGGGTGCATGACAGACAGTGAGAACCAACATGGCTGAAGCGACCGAAACGCCCGCTGCCGAGACCTCCACCCGGGGTCGTCCCAAGACCCGCGTGGGCATCGTCACCTCCAACAAGATGCAGAAGACGGTGGTCGTCACCGTCCAGCGTCGTGCTCCCCACCCGAAGTACGGGAAGATCATGAGCCTGCGCGAGAAGTACAAGGCGCACGTCGAGGATCACGACTACCCGAAGAAGATCACCATCAACGAGGGTGACCGGGTGCGCATCGCCGAGACCAAGCCCGCATCGAAGGACAAGCGTTGGCGCGTGGTCGAGGTGTTGGAGAAGAGCAAGAACGTCTAGGTAGGCCACACCGCGTCCGTGCGCCATGAAGCGCGTGGACGGGTTCGAGCAAGAGGAGACTTCACATGATTCAGATGCAGAGTGTGCTCGATGTGGCCGACAACTCGGGCGCCAAGAAGGTGTTTTGCATCAAGGTTCTCGGCGGCTCCAAGCGCAAGTATGCCTCCATCGGCGACGTGATTGTCGTGTCGATCCGCGAGGCCCTGCCCAACTCCAAGGTGAAGAAGGGTGACGTCGCGAAGGCCGTCATCGTCCGCACCCGTCGCGAGGTGGGTCGTGCGGATGGCAGCTACATCAAGTTCGACGGCAACTCGGCGGTCCTCATCAACAAGGACCTGGAGCCCATCGGGACGCGCATCTTTGGGCCGGTCGCCCGTGAGCTGCGTGCCCGCAAGTTCATGAAGATCATCTCGCTGGCGCCCGAGGTCCTCTAAGAGGACGCAGGCCTGACGGCGAACAGCCAGAGTGAGGAAGCCATGCAGAAGCTGAAAGTCGGTGACACCATCCAGGTCATCTCCGGGTCTGAGCGCTCGGAGAAGACGCCGGCGACCAAGCGCGGCAAGGTGCTGAAGGTCGACCGGGAGGCGGGCCGCGTGACGGTCGAAGGCCTGCGCCTGGTCAAGCGCCACATGCGCAAGACGCCGCAGAGCCCCGAGGGCGGCATCATCGAGAAGCCGGGCACCATCGCGCTCTCGAACGTCCAGGTGGTCTGCGCCAAGTGCGACAAGCCGACCCGCGTCGGCATCCGCAAGGAGGGGGAGTCCTCCAAGCGGTTCTGCAAGCAGTGTGACGCCCTGATTGACTAGGGGTCGGTGTTCGGGCATGTATGCGCGCCCCTTGCCCCACCTCGTGGTGGGGCAAGCGGGCGTGCACGTCCAGAGAGCTGGAATGGTCGAGTTCTCCGGGTGTTTCCACGTTCTAGACGCAGGACTGATCGGACGCGCTGGGTCCATGACGGCGCCCCGAAGCAGGGGAATGAAAGATGGCTGACGAGAAGAAGGCCGACTCGAAGGAAAAGAAGAGCAAGAAGCGCGGGAAAGAAGAAGCCAAGAAGGTCGGCTTCGCCGCGAACATCGAGGAGGGCCTGAAGGCCCGCTCGGCGCGGCTCAAGGACCGCTTCCGTTCGGAAGGCGTGCCCGCGCTGATGAAGGAGCTGGGGCTCGAGAACCCCATGGAAGTGCCGCGGCTGGAGAAGATCGTCGTCAACATGGGTCTGGGCGAGGCGCTCGCCAACAACAAGATCCTGGAGTCGGCGGTGGACCAGCTGGCCGCCATCACCGGTCAGAAGCCGGTCGTGACGCGCGCGCGCAAGTCCATCGCGAACTTCAAGCTGCGCCAGGGCCAGGCCATCGGTGCCGCCGTCACGCTGCGCGGCGACCGCATGTTCGAGTTCATGGACCGCCTCATCACCGTCGCGCTGCCGCGCGTGCGTGACTTCAAGGGCGTGTCCCCGAAGGCCTTCGACGGGAAGGGCAACTACACGCTCGGTGTCCGCGAGCAGATCATCTTCCCGGAAATCAACTACGATCAGATCGAGAAGGTGAAGGGGCTCAACATCAGCTTCGTCACCACCGCCCCGAACGACGAGCAGGGACTGGCGCTGATGCGTCACTTCGGCATGCCGTTCCGTCAGTAGGACCGAGCCCAGGACTCCCATCGATCATGGCCAAGCTCTCCAAGATTGCCCAGGCAAAGCGCAAGCTGAAGTTCCCCGTGCGTCAGTACAACCGCTGCCCGCTCTGCGGTCGTCCTCGCGCCTTCCTGCGCAAGTTCAAGATGTGCCGTATCTGCCTGCGTCACCGCGCCCTGCGCGGTGAAATCACTGGCGTCACCAAGTCGTCCTGGTAGGCGCTGGACCCCGGAAGCCGTCCCTGTCCTGAAGAGGGCAGGGCGCTCCCCGGTTGAAGTAGAAGGGAAGTGGCGGTCTCCGCGAACCCCCGGGATGGGCCCGGCAGGCGTGGTGGCTGCGAGCGCGGTGGGCTCCTGAAGGGGCTGCCGCTTAGCTTGAAGGTGCTTCATGCCGGTCAATGATCCCGTCGGCGACATGCTGACCCGCCTGCGCAACGCCTCGCGTGCGCGGCACGACAAGGTCGTCATTCCCCACTCGAAGCTCAAGGTGGAGATCGTCAAGGTCCTCAAGGACGAGGGCTACATCGGGGATTTCACCATCCACGAGGTCGCGCCGCAGAGCGAGATCACCGTCCAGCTGAAGTACGGCCCGGACCGCAGCCCGGCCATCACCGGCCTGCGCCGCGTGTCGAAGCCCGGCCTGCGCCGCTACGTCGCGGTGCGCGACATCCAGCCGGTGCTCGGCGGCATGGGCATCTCCATCCTCTCCACCTCGCGCGGCATCCTGGTGGACACCGAGGCCCGGAAGCAGAAGGTCGGCGGCGAACTGCTCTGCACGGTCTACTAGCCAGGAGCCTGGGTGAGGCGCCCCGCGAGGAGCGCGCCCCGGGCGACGACAGCACGAGGCAATCATGAGTCGGATTGGAAAACTGGCGATCAAGCTTGGCGACAAGACGAAGGTCAACATCGCCAACCAGCAGGTCAACTTTGACGGCCCCAAGGGCAAGCTGTCCGTCAAACTCCCCGCCAAGGTGAAGGTGGAGGTGAAGGACGGCCAGGTGACGGTGCAGCGCGAGGATGACTCGCGTGAAGCCCGCAGCCTGCACGGCCTGACCCGGACCATCCTCGCCAACGCGGCGAAGGGCGTCTCCACGGGCTTCGAGAAGCGCCTCGACATCCGCGGCGTCGGTTTCCGCGCGGAAGTGAAGGGCAAGGCCATCCACTTCTCGCTCGGCTACTCCCACCCGGTGGTGTTCAACCTGCCGGAGGGCGTGACGGCGGAAGTCGACAAGGTCTCCCGTACCGAGGACAGCCTTCCCACGGTGGGGCTCACGCTCCGCTCGGCGGACAAGGAAGTCCTGGGCGCCACGGCGGTCAACATCCGCTCGCTGCGTCCGCCGGAGCCCTACAAGGGCAAGGGCATCAAGTACGCCGAGGAGCGCATCCGTCGCAAGGAGGGCAAGACCGGTACGACCTAGTCGTCGCCGCGTCTTCGCCGAGCATTCAACCCCGCCGGGCCTTGAAGCCTGGCGGAATCATCCGGCGGCGGAAGGCCGCATCGCCGCCGGACGGAAAAGGAAGCAGCCATGTCCAAGACTGTCGATCAGCGCCTCAAGAGGAAGAACCGCATCCGCAAGAAGCTCTCGGGTACCACCGAGCGCCCGCGGCTGACGGTGTACAAGAGCCTCAAGCACATCTACGCGCAGGTGGTGGACGACTCCACCGGCCGCACGCTGGCGTATGCGTCGTCCCTGTCCAAGGAGCTGAAGGGCAAGGACGAAGGCGACAAGAAGGCCGACGCGAAGCGCGTGGGCTCCCTCATCGCGGAGAAGTGCAAGGCCGCCAACGTCGATGCGGTGGTGTTCGACCGCAACGGCTTCCCCTACCATGGGCGCATCGCTGCCGTGGCCGACGCCGCGCGCGAAGCCGGCCTGAAGTTCTAGGTACCAGAAAGGAATTCCTCAAGTGGCAACTCCGATCAATCCGAACGATCTGGACCTGACCGACCGCGTGGTGAACATCAACCGCGTGGCCAAGGTGGTGAAGGGTGGCCGCCGTTTCTCGTTCGCCGCGCTCGTCGTGGTGGGCGATGGCAACGGGCACGTGGGCGTGGGCCTGGGCAAGGCCAACGAAGTCCCCGAGGCCATCCGCAAGGGCGGCGAGAACGCGAAGAAGAACCTGTTCCGCGTTCCTCGCATGGGTCACACCATCCCGCACGAGATCCTGGGGCACTTCGGTGCCGGCTGGGTGCTCCTGAAGCCGGCCTCCGAAGGTACGGGCGTCATCGCCGGTGGCGCGGTGCGCGCGGTGCTGGAGGCGGCGGGCATCCGCAACATCCTGACCAAGAGCCAGGGTTCGCGGAATCCGCACAACGTGCTGAAGGCCACGGTCGCTGGCCTGAAGCTGCTGCGCAGCGCGGAGCAGGTCGCGCGCCTGCGTGGCAAGGACGTCGAGTCGCAGAAGCTCGCGGGCGAGGCGAGGGGCTAGCCATGGCGCTCAAGGTAAAGCTGACGAAGAGCTACTCGGGTTCTTCCGAGGACATGCTGGCCACCATCAAGGGCCTCGGTCTGAAGAAGTTCGGCGACGAGCGGCTGTTGAAGGACACCCCGGCGGTGCGCGGTATGGTGTTCAAGGTGAAGCACCTGGTCTCCCTGGAGACGGTCAGCCAGGAGGCTCCGGCGCCCAAGCGCCGCAAGCCCCGGAAGATTGTCGCCCGGGACCGCGCCCTGGAGCGCCTGGCCGCCAAGGCCAAGGCCTGAGAACTGAGGATCCATCATGAGCATCCTGACCAATCTGAAGCGCCCTGAGGGCTCCTGGCACCGCAAGAAGCGCGTGGGCCGTGGCCAGGGTAGCGGCCTGGGCAAGACGGCCGGCCGTGGCGGCAAGGGCCAGAAGGCCCGCTCCGGCAACATGCGGTTCGAGGGCTTCGAAGGCGGCCAGAGCCCGCTGCAGCGCCGCCTGCCGAAGTTCGGCTTCAACCCGCCCAACCGCACCATCTACGCGGTGGTGAACCTGGGCGACCTGGAGCACGTGTTCGACGCGGGCGCCACGGTGGACGAGGCCGCGCTGAAGCAGGCGGGCCTGGTCAAGGGCCGTTATGACGGCGTGAAGGTCCTGGCCCATGGCGAGCTCGCCAAGAAGCTGACCGTTCGCGTGAACAAGGTGTCCGCGGCGGCTCGCGAGAACATCGAGAAGGCGGGCGGCTCCGTGGAAGAGCTCCCGCTGGTGGCGCACAAGCCTGAGTCGGCCTCCAAGGCCCACGCCGGCAAGGGCGTCAAGGCTCCTCGCCAGCCCCGGGCGTAGGCGTGACCGGCGCGCATCACGCTGATGTGGTGCGCGCTCCCAGCCTTGTGTAGGCTTCCGCGCCCCTTTCCGGAACCGGAGAGGGGCGTTTGTTGTTGCTGGCAGAACCTCTTGAAGAGGATGGCATTACCGTGGCCCTGAACGCCCTCGCCAACGTCTTCCGCATCGCGGAGCTGCGCAGCCGGCTTGCGTACACGCTCGTGCTGCTGTCCGTCTACCGCATCGGCATCTTCATCAACACGCCGGGCGTGGACCGCTCCGCGATGAACGCGTTCATGGACGCCCAGAAGCAATCGGGCGGCCTCGTGTCGCTGTTCAACCTCTTCTCCGGCGGCGCGCTGGAGCAGATGTCCATCTTCGGTCTGGGCATCATGCCGTACGTGAGCGCCTCCATCATCATCCAGCTCCTGGCGGTGGTGGTGCCCAGCCTGGAGCGCCTGCAGAAGGAAGGCGCCGCGGGCCGCCAGAAGATCAACCAGTACACGCGCTACGGCAGCATCGCGCTGTCCATCGTGCAGGGCGTGGGCATCTCTCGGTGGCTGGCCTCGCTGGGCCGCTCCGACGCGGGCCAGGCCGGCTTCAACCAGGTGGTGGTGCCCAACGACAACCTCTGGTTCACCTTTATGACGGTGGTGAGCCTCACGGCGGGTACGGCCTTCATCATGTGGCTGGGCGAGCGCATCACCGAGCGCGGCATCGGCAATGGCATCTCGCTCATCATCTTCGCGGGCATCGTGGCGCGCGTGCTGCCGGCGCGAAGACGCTGCTGGACCTGACGGCGCAGGAAGTCGTGAACGTGGCCGCGGTGCTGGGCCTGCTCTTCTTCATGCTCCTCATCATCGGAGTGGTGGTCTACGTGGAGCGCGGCATGCGGCGCGTGCCCATCCAGTACGCCAAGCGCATGGCGGGTCGGCGCATGTTCGCGGGCCAGGCCACGTACTTCCCCATGAAGGTGAACGCCTCGGGCGTGATTCCCCCCATCTTCGCCGGCGCGGTGCTGTCCTTCCCGGCGACGCTGGGAGCGTGGTTCCCCTTCCTGCAGGGCTTCCAGCGCGCCATCGAGGGCAACCTCTGGGTCTACAACGGCCTGTTCGTGCTGCTGGTGGTGTTCTTCTCCTACTTCTACACGGCGCTCACGTTCCGGCCGGACGACGTGGCGGACAACATCAAGAAGCAGGGTGGCTACATCCCCGGCATCCGCCCGGGCCGTCAGACGGCGGAGTTCATCGAGCGGACGCTCAACCGCCTCACGTTCGGTGGCGCCATCTACCTGGCCGTCATCTGCGTGATTCCGTCCGTCATCAGCAGCGTGCTCGGGGTGCGTTTCACCTTCGGCGGCACGGCGCTCCTCATCGTCGTGGGCGTGGCGCTGGACACGGTGCAGCAGATTGAAGGGCACCTCATCAGCCGCAACTACGAAGGCTTCGCGGGTCCGCGCGGTCCGCGCATCCGTGGTCGGGTCCGCGTGGCGGCCTGACGTCGGTCGGTTGTGTTCCGGCGCCTCTCCCCAATGGTGGGGAGGGGCGCCTCGTCGTTCAAGGGTGGACGCTGGTGCAAAGGAGCGACATGAACCTCATCCTCTTGGGGCCGCCGAACGCCGGGAAGGGAACCCAGGCGAAGAAGCTCTACGCGGACTTCCAGATCCCGCAGATCTCCACCGGCGACATCCTGCGCAAGGCCGTGAAGGACGGCACGCCGCTGGGCAAGGTGGCCGGGCCGCTGATGGCCGCGGGGCAGTACGTGCCAGACGACGTCGTCATCGGCATCGTGGAGGAGCGGCTGAAGGAGCCGGACGTGGCCAAGGGCTTCGTGCTCGACGGCTTCCCGCGCACCCCGGGGCAGGCGGACGCGCTAGACCGGATGCTGGAGCGGCTCGGCAAGCAGCTGAACGCGGTGGTGTCGCTCGAGGTCCCGCACTCGACGCTGGTCGAGCGCGGCTCCGGGCGGCGCGTGTGCCCCAACGATGGGGCCGTCTACCACGTCACCCAGAGCCCGCCGAAGCGCGCCGGGCTCTGCGACAAGTGCAGCACGGAGCTCGTGCAGCGTCCGGATGACACGCCGGAGGTCATCGAGAAGCGCCTGCAGAAGTACGATGCCGAGACGTCCCCCCTGAAGAACTTCTACGCGAAGAAGGGGCTGCTCAAGAGCGTGGACGGCGTCGGGGCTCCGGAGGGCATCTACGAGGAGATCAAGAAGGCCGCCGGTCGCCCTGCCTGAGGCCGGGCAGCGGGGCGGGGGCAGGGCCGGTCCGGACTGCCGCCCCACCGCTCGTGGGTTCCGACAGAGCAGCAGCCCGGTAGGGAAAGGGGCGAATGAACCCGGTGGAACTCAAGAGCCCGGATGAGATTGCCCTGATGCGGGAAGCAGGGCGCATCGTCTGTGAAATCCTGGACGAGCTGGAGAAGGCGGTAGCGCCCGGGGTGTCCACCTGGGAGCTGGACGCCCTCGCGGAGAAGCTCATCGCCCAGAAGGGCGCCAGGCCGGCGTTCAAGGGCTACCATGGCTTCCCGGGTGTACTCTGCGCCTCCGTGAACCAGGAGGTGGTCCACGGTATCCCCAACCGGAAACGCCGGCTGGTGGCTGGAGACCTGATGAAGCTGGACTTCGGGGTGGTCTACCGGGGCTTCTTCGGGGACTCGGCGCGCACGGTGCCGGTGGGGAAGGTGACACCGGAGGCCCAGGCCCTGGTGGACACCACCCGGCAGTCCCTGGAGAAGGCCATCCAGGTGATGCAGCCGGGCAACCGCATCGGGGATATCGGCCACGCGGTGCAGCGCCACGTGGAGGCCCGGGGGTTCTCCGTGGTCCGGGACTTCACGGGGCATGGGATTGGCCGGAAGCTGCACGAGCCGCCCCAGGTGCCCAACTACGGGCAGGCGGGGGCGGGAATGAAGCTGCGGCCGGGCATGGTCCTGGCGGTGGAACCGATGGTGAACCAGGGAACGCCGGACGTGGAGGTCCTGGAGGACGAGTGGACGGCCGTCACCGTGGACGGCAAGTTGTCCGCCCACTTCGAGCACACCATCCTGATCTCGGAGCGAGGGCCGGAAGTGCTGACCCGGCGCTCATTAAGGGCCCTAGACCCGGGGTGAAATAGGGTGATGTCAGTCGGTGTTGATAGAGGTCCAGATTTCAGATCGCGCGGCGCTTGCTACTTACGGACCAAAGTGTTATCCCGCCGCGCTTCCAGAAGGTTCGTGGTCCGGGAAGAAGGTTGACGCTTGCCGAAGGATGATTCCATCGAAGTCGAGGGGACCGTCATGGAACCCCTACCGAACGCGATGTTCCGCGTGGTGCTGGACAACGGCCACAAGGTGCTCGCGCACATCTCGGGCAAGATGCGGATGCATTTCATCCGCATCCTCCCGGGCGACAAGGTGAAGGTCGAGTTGTCTCCGTATGACCTGACCCGCGGACGGATCACGTACCGGGCCAAGTAATTCGCGCCGGCCGCCTGTGCGGACCGGCTGTTGTGCTTTTCTCCGTTGAAGGAAGGAAGTTCGCTCCATGAAGGTTCGGGCGTCCGTCAAGAAGATCTGCGACAAGTGCAAGGTTGTCCGCCGCAAGGGCATCGTGCGCGTCATCTGCGCTTCCAACCCCCGGCACAAGCAGCGCCAGGGCTGAGCGTCCCCAGGGACGCTCAAGCCTCAGACCAACTCCACAACAAGGAAGACCGAAGATGGCTCGTATCGCCGGCATCGATCTGCCGCCCAACAAGCGCGCGGTGATCTCGCTCCAGTACATCTACGGGATCGGTAACAAGACCGCGCACGACATCATCGAGGCGGCGGGCATCGATCTCACCACCCGGACCAAGGACCTCACCGAGGACCAGGCTCGAAAGATCCGCGAGATCATCGAGACCAACTACAAGGTCGAGGGTGACCTCCGGCGCGAGGTGACCATGAACATCAAGCGGCTGATGGACCTGGGTTGCTACCGGGGTCTGCGTCACCGCAAGGGTCTTCCGGTCCGCGGCCAGCGCACCCACACCAACGCGCGCACCCGCAAGGGCCCGAAGCGCGGCATCGTTCGCGCGAAGCCGGCCGCTCCGGCCCGCTAAACCCTCTGGCGCCCGCAGCCTCACCCCGTGTGAGGCGCGGGCGTTGATCACCTACTCCCAGGAGCAGCGATTCACATGGCTGACGAGATCAATACCGCCGCGGCGCCGGCCGGTGCCGAGGGTGGCGAGACCCCTGCGGCGAAGAAGAGCAAGCGCAAGGGCAAGAAGAACATCCTCAACGGCGTGGTCCACATCCAGTCCACGTTCAACAACACCATCATCACGATCACGGACGTGTCCGGGAACGTGATCTCCTGGTCGTCGGCCGGGGCGCGCGGCTTCAAGGGCAGCCGCAAGTCCACGCCGTTCGCGGCGCAGGTCGCCGCCGGCGACGCCGCGGCGAAGGCGATGGAGCACGGCCTGAAGACCGTGACGGTGTTCGTGAAGGGCCCGGGCGCGGGCCGTGAGTCGGCGCTGCGCGCGCTGGCCGCCGCTGGCCTGAAGATCAGCCTCATCCGCGACGTGACGCCCATCCCGCACAACGGCTGCCGTCAGCCCAAGCGCCGCCGCGTCTAATCACCGCTTCGGGCCGGGGCTCGCGTCATGCGCGGGCCCGGCTCCAGACCATCTGCAAGGAGAGTTTCCGTGGCTCGTTACACCGCGAGCGCCTGCCGTATCTGCCGGCGCGAGAACCTGAAGATGTACCTCAAGGGCGACCGTTGCTACACGGACAAGTGCGCCATCGAGCGCCGCCCCTATCCCCCCGGTCAGCACGGCCAGGGCCGCGTGAAGTTCTCCGGCTACGGCGTGCAGCTGCGCGAGAAGCAGAAGGTCAAGCGCATGTACGGCCTGCTCGAGAACCAGTTCCGCGGGTACTACCACCGCGCGTCCGCGGCCAAGGGCAAGACGGGTGAGAACCTGCTGCAGCAGCTGGAGCTCCGCCTGGACAACGTGGTGTTCCGCATGGGCTTCGCGGACACGCGCAACGAGGCGCGCCAACTGGTGCGTCACGGTCACTTCCAGGTCAACGGCCGCCGGGTGAACATCCCGTCGTTCTCCGTGAAGCCGGGCAGCGCCGTGGAAGTGGTGGAGAAGAGCCGCAAGGTGCTCCGCATCTCCGAGGCGCTGGAGACGGTGGACCGCCGTGGCGTTCCCCAGTGGATCGACCTGGACAAGAAGGCGTTCAAGGGCACGGTCAAGACGGTCCCCAACCGCGAGGACCTGACCATGCCCATCCAGGAGCAGCTCATCGTCGAGTTGTACTCGAAGTAGTCCGGGGTGCCGGGCCCGCTTTTCCGGGCCCCTCCCGCAGTGGACGCCCTGGCCGACGAGGCCGGGGCGTCGTTGCTTTGTCGCCTGTCGTTTCATTGCCTGGAGGGCGCGTCCTGCGCGCGCTGGGCGAAGCTGTTACGCAGTCCCCCCGCGTGCCCGTCCTCCCGCCACTTTGGCGGGGATGTGGGTGATGGCGCACGTTCCGAGGAGCAGTCCCCATGGCGGATACGTTTGTTGCGAAGAACTGGCGCGACCTCATCAAGCCGCGCCGCATGGAAGTGGACCAGGACTCGCTGAGCCCCACGTACGGCAAGTTCGTGGCGGAGCCGCTCGAGCGCGGCTTCGGGACGACGCTGGGCAACTCGCTGCGGCGGGTGCTGCTGTCGTCGCTGCAGGGCGCGGCCATCACCTCCGTGAAGATTGAAGGCGTGGACCACGAGTTCACGACCATCCCCGAGGTGGCCGAGGACGTCACGGACGTCGTGTTGAACCTGAAGGAGGTCCTCCTCCGGATGCACACGAACGAGACGAAGACGCTGCGCATCGAGGTGGAAGGCCCCAAGGAAGTGAAGGCGGGCGACCTCATCGCGGACCAGGACGTGGAGATCCTCAACCCGGGTCACCACATCTGCACCGTGTCCGAGGGTGGCAAGGTGCGCATGGAGCTGACGTGCCGCCGGGGCCGGGGCTACGTGCCGGCGTCCACCAACAAGGTGGCGGGCGCGCCCATCGGGACCATCCCCATCGACTCGCTCTTCTCGCCCATCCGCAAGGTGAACTACCAGGTCACCAACGCGCGCGTCGGTCAGGTCACGGACTTCGACAAGCTGTCGCTCGAGGTCTGGACGGACGGCTCCGTGGTGCCGCAGGACGCGGTGGCGTACGCGGCGAAGATCATCAAGGAGCAGCTCACGGTGTTCGTGAACTTCGACGAGACCGAGGAGCCGGTCGTCGCCGAGGCGCCGAAGGAAGAGGCGAAGCTCAACGAGAACCTGTTCCGCTCGGTGGATGAGCTGGAGCTGTCGGTGCGTTCGGCCAACTGCCTGCAGCAGGCGAACATCAAGTCCATCGGTGACCTGGTCCAGCGCACCGAGGCGGAGATGCTCAAGACGAAGAACTTCGGCCGCAAGTCCTTGAAGGAGATCAAGGAGATCCTCGCGGAGATGGGTCTGTCGCTGGGCATGAAGCTGGAGAACTGGCCGCCGAAGAACGCGCCGGCTCCCGCGGCCCCCAAGGCCTGAAACGTCGTCGTTTTCCTGAAGCACCTGTCCCGCCTCCCACCGACACGGCATCAAGGTGGCGCGGGGCAGGGGGCCCTGGTACACAGGGCCCGATTCAACGGCGGCCCCCGGTGTCGGGGCCGTCCTTCCCACCCGGTACCTGATACGGCCGGAGTGGTGGGGTTCTCAAGAAGAGGCCCCGGAGCCCGCGCATGCGCCACAAGGTCGGACAAAGGAAGCTGCACCGCACCACGAGCCACCGTCTCGCGATGCTGAACAACATGGTCACGTCGCTCCTGGAGCACGGGGCCATCCGCACCACCGTTCCCAAGGCGAAGGAAGTCCGTCCGCTGGCCGAGCGCATCATCACGCTCGCCAAGCGCGGTGGCCTGTCCAACGTGCGTCTGGCTGCCCGCACCGTGAAGGACCGCACGGTCCTCCAGAAGGTGTTCAGCGAGTACAAGGAGCGTTACGCCTCCCGTCCGGGTGGCTACACCCGCATCGTGCGCCTGGGCTTCCGCCGGGGCGACGCCGCGGAGATGGCCCTCATCGAGCTGGTGGACCGTCCCGCGAAGGCTCCGGCCGCCGCCGAGACGACCGAGGCTCCCGCCGAGGCGAAGACCGAGGGTTGAGCCGTTCCCCGCGCCCGGGCCTCTGCTGTGAGTGAGGCCCGGCCGGACTGAAGAAGCACAAAGGGCGCCTTCCTGCTTCAGGAGGGCGCCCTTCGTGTTCCTGGAGGCTGCTCGCGGCGGACTACTGCTTCGGCGCGAGGAGGCGCTTCCACTCCTCCTGGAGGGAGGGCGTGAGGTCGGCGTTGTCGTCCGAGCTCTTCATCGTCAGCGCCTGGAAGCGGAGGTCCGCGGGCGCGGAGCCGCCGTTCTTTCCCAGCAGCTGCTTGGGCGTGATGGTGACGAAGTTGCCGGGCTGCACCTCCGCCACCACCGCCTTGTACTCGTTGTTCACGGTGATGATGACGTCGCGCCAGACGTCCTTGCTCTCGTTCCAGATGGTGACGGAGGGCCGGTCCAGCTTGTCGCTGAGCACCAGGCGCGCGTCCATGTCCCCCGTGTCCAGGGAGCTGCCCGGGCACGCGATGGCGAGGCTGGCGACGGACAGCGCCACCCAGGCCGCGACGATGCCGGCCCTGTACTTGAAGAAGCGGTCACTCGCGCGGAAGTCCGCGAACTGCTCCTTCAGGATGGAGAAGGCGTTGAGGAGGACGTTGGAGGTCTCCGCGGCGACGCGCTTGCCCAGCGGACCTTCCGTCCTGGGCTTCTCCAGCGGGGCCGTGCGGGCGGCGCTCACGGCGCGCATGCCGGGGCTGGTGGCCGCGCGGGGCTGGGTGCCGGGATTGG
>NZ_JBKGHJ010000134.1:0-17775 GCF_046520365.1 Corallococcus sp. 4LFB | reverse complement strand
CCACGCCAGCGACCTTCCTGGCCTTGCAGCGCCAGGCGGACATGCCCCGGCTGGTAGAGGCCCTCTCGGACTGGAACGCCGTCCGGTTGGGCGCCCTGGGCCCCTTGGAGGCCGAGGCCGCCCGCGTCCTCCTCAAGAAGCGCGCGGCCTTCCTCTCCACCGCCGTGGAGAAGCACGGCGTGGCCAAGGCGGAAGTCCTCGCCCTCTTCGTCCTGCACACCACCCACGACGACGAGGTGCGGCAGCTCTTGCGCCTGTTGGCCGAGGACAAGCTGCTCAAGCGCGCCCTGGGGGCCATGGAGGTGGTGCGCGAGGAGCTGAAGCAGCGAGGCATGGCCCTCACCGACTTCCCGGAGCGGGACTTCCGTGCTGGCGACATCGCGCGGGGACTGGGGAGGGCTGCGGATGACGTCAGGGCCTCCATTCCAGTCGTCGGTGGGCTCCGGGGCGTGGAGGCGTCCTACCTGCCCGCGCAGCTCCCACCGCTCTACCAGGACGCGTACCAGGAGGTGGAGAACGCCCAATTCCTGGGGGCCTTCGCGCCCAGCAACGTGGCCCTGGCGTCCTTTGACTCCCTCACCTTCGGCGTGCCGCTGGGCTTCTACCACCTGGTGGCGGGGACGGCGCAGGGCAGCGTCTCCCTCGCCAAGGGGGAGTACGAGGAGGCCACGCGACAGTTGGCGCCCGCGGCCCTCATGGTGGGCCTGTACGCGGGAGGGAAGGGGGCGCGCGCGCTTCGTGAAGCGGGCATCTCCCGGCTGGAGCGCGCTCGCCTCCAGGCGGTGGTGTCCCGCGCGGAGGCACTGAAGGCGGTGCTGGAGAGGATGGAGGCGCGCGTCGGGGAGAGCGTCGTGGGGGAGTTGGCGCGCTACCTCCAGCAGGACCGGGACGCAGCGATTCTGGTGGCGGAATGGGGTGAAGCCGGCGCGCTGGCTCTTCACGAGGCGCGAGGCAACGTTGCCCAGGCACAGGCCACGTTGGCCGTGAGGTACCGAGAGCCCCCGAGCGCTGCGTCCACCGGCGGGGGCGCCGGGAGAAGGGATGGTACTCGGCCCTCCGTGCCTCCCGAGGCGGCCGGGCTTCCTGCGGAAGTGGCGGAGGCGAAGTTCAAGCAGTTGGAGGCGGAGTTTCCCGGGGAGCGCCTGTCGATGAACGTGGCGGAGCTGTCGAGGCACCGCGAGGCTCTGCGGAGGGCGGCTCCCTCAGAAATCACTGCGAAGACCCTCTGGGCCGACTACGTGGCGTACCTGGAGACGCGGGCTGCGGAACTCACGAAGGGGATTGCGGAGAAGGGGCCGCTGAAGTGGGCTGGCTACCAGCTCCTTCGTGACAGGTACGCCCGGGGCTTGGCCTTCGAGCGGAAAATGGTCGCCACCCTGGAGGCGGATGCGGCCCTGCCGCGGGCGCAGCGGAAGTGGCTCAAGGATTTCGACCAGCCGCGCATCGTGACGCACGTGGGAGTGGCGAAGGCCGACCTTCGCTTCGCGGACGTGCTCGTCATCGAAGAGGGGCCGACTGCTGGCTCGTCGCCTCGTGTGGAGACGTTCAGCCTCAAGAGTCGGGACCTGAAGCTTCTGAAGGGAGGGGAACTCACGTCGCAGATGATTGCGGACGCAAGCAGTGCCCTGCTGTATTACGGCGAAACGCTAAGTATCCGTAGGCCTGGAATGCAGATGGATGCACAGGTTCAGAGGGTGCGACTTGTTTATGAGGGTGGTGCACTTAGGCCTTTGGAAGCAAGAGCGCTGGTGGATGCTATGAAAAAGGTCAAGATGGAAGTTGAAGGCGTGGAGGTCGTGGTCCAATGAACGCACCGACCTTTCAAGAGCTGAACGCCGGGGACAGCCTTCGATTCTTCCTTGAGGGCTCTTTTGATCGTCAAGTGCCGGTCGAGCGCGAGCTTGAGTCCCTGTTTCAGTCCCTCGAGAAGAATGCGGGCAGTTGGATGCCAACTGCTATCGCGGGAAAACGGCAACGCAAGTACTCGCGCTCCTCGCTCTGGAAGGCCCTGGATGAGGGACGAAAGGGGAAGAGTACATCCATTGAACTCTTTCGCTCGGATTCGGCCTTGGTCTCCTCTCTGAGTCTATATTTGGGACTGACTACCCATCAGCCGTCACTGAACCTCAATCTGCAGGTTCAGCCGCTGTCGTATTTCAATGGGCATGAATGCTGCCGCATGTTTGTGGATATGGTTCGCGATTGGGTTGTGAAGTATCCGAGCCCTTTTGCAATGGCTCATAGTGCCGCAGATGATCAGTTGTCTGGCGCGCCCCACTTTGGTCGCGATGACGAAGCGACTCTGCGAGATGGGTTCGACAGGGTCTATGAGCTGTTCTGGCTGAACGTCTTCGGCCCCAAGCTCGTGGAAAGCGTAGGCCGTGAGCGGATGCTCTCGACGCCTGCGCACCTCGTGGAGGAGCTGCCCAACGGCTCCGTCCTCGTGGTGCTATGGCCGACTGCTGCCGAGTTCGCAAGTGAGGAGGCGCGTGGGGTGCAGGCCCGAGCCCACGTCCACCTGCGACCGGACCTCGACTTCGACACGGTGCTTCGCACGCTGAAGGAGCGCAGCGCCGCGCTTGCCCCAGTTGAGCCGCGATTCCACCCCGACGTGGCGCCGTTCCTCTCGCGGCTGCCGGACGAGTTCGCCATCAGCGAGCGGCAACGAAAGATTGCCGAACTCAACGCTTTCCGGCCGCCGGTGCCAGAGGAGTGGCTCCCGGTCGGCCTGCCCGCAGATGTGGAGAATCCAGAGCGCGTCCTCGAATCCTACGGAGACTTGTCCGAAGGTCTCGTGGCTGCGCTTCACACGAAGGTGCCCAGTATCCTCGACGCGACTCCCGAGTCCCTCACGGACCTCGACGCCTACTTCTGGCGGGAGAATTTCCCGGAGCGGTACAAGCGAGAGCTCATCGACGAGCACACCGCGCCAGCCCTAGGGGCCTACCTGGGCGGCATGTTGGTACGGCGGCTGGGCGGCACGTGGGTGCCGCGGCAGAAGCTCGAGGAATCCCAGGTGCGCGTCGGCCAGCGCGTCTGGATGCCCTTCCTGCGTGCCCGCCGGTACATGCAGTCGCGCGAGTCGCTCTTGGAGTATTCGCTCACGCAGTTCTTCAAGGAGGCGGAGCGGTACCGGCCCTGACTGCACTTCACCGGCTGGGAGGAGGTCGAAGCTAGAGGAACCACTGCGTCTGAGGGTCTACTTGATAGCTTTGGAAATGACCCAATGCGCCTCTCCGTCCTTTCGACGAGTGAACCCTCGCTCTTCAAACCACGCGGCGGTCTCCTCGACCTCCTCCTCCGTCACCGTGTAGTCGTTGATAGACACCTCGCCCTGAATCTCCCGGACCCCATGCGCGGAGCAGTGAGCCTCCACGAAGCGCAGAATCTTGGCTCCGAGCCCCTGTCGGCGGGCCGGTGGAATCACGTAGAGAAGTTCAATCCAAGCGACTCCCGCGGCCCTGTCGCTCAAGTAGGCTTTGCCCAACTGGTTCTCCCCGTCGAACGCGAAGATGTCGGTACCCATGGTTGCGGACTCATGCGGCAGGCGCGTCTCCCATTCGACCTGCTCCGGAACCACCACCTTCTCCTCGTTCTCCCCGTCGCGCTGACCCAGCTCGTCCAATCTTCGCTTCCAGTAGCCAGGTGCGTTGTCGCTCGGCATTTGAGTCTCCCTGTTCCTGTGTCCACGAGCTTAGGCCTGTGAGGCGGGCGGCGTCAGTGACAGCACCGCCCCGAGTGCCCATGTCCATAGCGGGCGCCAGTCAGCGCCACGGGCAGCCTTCTCCGCGTGCTGTGCCATGGCTGCATCGAGGGCCATCCTTCGAGGGAGCGCCATCGTTACGACGTGCGCAGAGCGCCCCTCTCCGGTTGGCGCTTCCAGGCACAGCCGCCAGATGCGTGGCTCCGACTCTTCGACGATGAGGAGGTCGGTCGCCGTCCACCGAACTCGGTCGTTGTCGGGCAGCTCCAGCCCAGCGTCGGGCGGCACCACGAGGTGCAGCGCGCGGACGGGCAGGCGGACGTCGTCACACGTGTAGCCATGGAGTTCCGTGCCGCGCAGCGAGTCGGCGAGGGCAGGAGCCACGGTGTGGCTGGTTTGCCCGGTGGCGTCGTAGACCAGTCGCATCCAATACTGCGCTGCGCGCCGCTGGAGGAGAGGGACCAGCCCCAGGTCGCCACGTGTGACGTGGAGAACGGCATCCATGAATCGGTCATCCTGCGTAGCGTCTTGGAGCCGCGAGAATGCGGTACGGCGGGCGGAGTCCTCCAGCGCGAGAAGTGGGAAGTTAAGGGAGAGGGCGTCGGCGTCTTCCGTCGATATGCGCCCAGCACGCGAGTCCTGCACGAGCGCGTCGAGTGCGGCCCGGATGCCACCGAGGGCCCAGTACCGCCGGCATTCGTCTGAGATGGGAGATGCCGTGAGGAGTTGCATGTGTCCGTCCTCTTTCGTTCGTGAGAAGTGCCTACTCGAATTTGTAGCCGGCGGCTTTGGCGGCGGCCACCAGCGGATGGTTCTCGTGGGGTGACAGGGGCCCGACATCATCTGGGCGGAGGACCGCGCCCCCCTCATCGATGACGACCACATCGCCGCCACGACGTGCGATGACGCCACGTCTCGCCCCCCATTCCTCTCCTGCCATAAATCGCATGGCTCCGACGAGCCCGCTCGGTTCGGAGTCTGGAGAGCCCGGTTGAGCCCACCAGATGGGCAGCTCAGACAGCGCGGCATATGCCTGTCCCCGTTCGTCCCAGCGCTCCAGGAAGTACGCACCTGCCAGCCGGCGGAATTCGTCCATCGCAACTTCGTGATTCGTACTGGGCCGCTCTTGGTGCTGCAGTACGTGGACGGGCACCCAACCCCTCTCGGTCCGCGCCCACGCGGCCAGGCCGTCGTGCTCTTGCCGTTGGGCCGGGGAGGCCTCCATTTCGGCGTCGGTCAGCATCCGCTTCCGGTTGAGGGTGAGCAGCGCCCAGCGGAAGTCAGAGGCCTCGAACACACTGCCGTTCAGCTCGCTCTGGACCCTCTTGGGCATTGGGCATTCCCCGCGCGGCATGAAGTAGCTGCCGCTCATCGTGAGGGACAGTAGCGAGCCCTCCATGGGGCGTCGAGGAGCTGGGGACTCACCCTTGAGGGGTATGGACGAAGAGGCTGGGCACTGCCTTTGAACGCGCTGCACTCCTCCTGCCCTTGAACCACTGGAGCCTGCTTGGGGGACGTGCTGGTGTGGCGACCGGGAGCGACGTGGGTGTTGCGGCAGAAGATGGAGAGTCCCAGGTGCGCGTCGGCAAGCGGGTCTGGCTGCCCTTCCTCCGGGCCCGCCGGTACATGCAGTCGCGCGAGTCGCTCTTGACGCAGTCGCTCATCCAGTTCTTCAAGGAGGCGGAGCGGTACCGGCCCGGAGCTGAAGCTGCCGCTCTTCGTGCGCCAGATGGCGTCGGCTGGCGTGTAGTTCGCGGTGCGGACCGTGGGCTCTGGGATATGGTGCCACCATGAACAGAGCCAGCCAGTCTGTTTCCCGACTTCTGCCCCGGCATTCTGGTGTTCTTGCCGCCGCGTTCGTCGCCATGACGGCCTCGACGTCGGCTTGTAAGAATGAATCTAAGGGCGAAAGTCCCGCCCCTTCACCTCAAGCCCCTGCTGCCACGGCGCGACGCAATGACGCTCCGGAGGTGCCAGCACTGCCGCCCGAGCCTGCGCCGCCTGTAGCTCATAAGGCGGCCGAGGTGCCCGAACTGGAGGCCAAGCTCACCGCCGACACTGCGTATCAAGCTGTCTGGACTGGGCCGCGAGCCGACTTGAACCTATTTCTCACGTTCGTGTCGGAGTTGCTGACCGAGGGGGGCGCACCTGTCGATCTCGGGCGGATGCTCCAGGAGAAGAATCTCAAGGACGCAGGAATAAAGCTGTTTCTCGTCTACGCGCGTGTGGGGCATCTCCCAGCAGACTTTACGAAGAACTTTGACGCGCACCTTGCCGCTGTGAAGGGCGAGCCCAACCAGGGACTTTGGGCGCCGTATGCGAAGGGCGCAGTCCCGCATGACTTCACTGCTCTTGCTGCTGTGCTGCACCGGGGGACTGCCGAATACCTGCGCGCGCGGATTGCTGCGAAGGCGAAGGGGCCGACGTCATGGAGAGTGCCTGGCGGAGGTGGAACGCCGCCCGAGCGGCCATACTTGTCCTACGAGAGAGACTGCTACGAGCGTCTCGCATTGCTGACTCGGCTTGAGCCAGCGGAGCAGGCGCGGCTCGACTTGCTCCGACAGACTCGCGTCGGAGAGCGCTTCGTGCTGGGCGACTTCGCTTACATCATCAGCGGGGCCCAGGCGCGCACGTCTGTCGGGAACCAGTTCGTCAAAGAAGAGGCCTCCGAGGGAGCGCTATTCGTCGTCGTATCCTACGTCATCGAGAACCTGGGCAACGCTCCGGCCACCGTTGTGAGCGATGACTTTCTTCTCGTTGATGCGAAGGGGCGCCAATTCAAGCCCTCTTCTCATGCGAACACCGCCCTCGCCATGAGTGGGGGCCGAAAGGACCTCCTCCTGTCGGAGCTGAACCCCGGTGTGAAGCGCACGGTAAAGACGGCCTTCGAGGTGCCTGATGCTGTGGTTGGCGCAGGACTGAAGCTGGTGGTTCCAGAGAAGGGGCTTCTGGGCTCGAAGACAGTCGAGGTAGCGCTTCAGTTTGAATGAGAGCCGACTGCTGGTGGTAGGCGCCGAACTCCTCTGCGTGGCTCGGCGCTTCACCTGCGAGTTGGAGCGAGAACCTGGATGCCGGGAGCCGTACTGGCGGTGGCAGGTGTCGACGGCTGCCTGTTTCTGATGCTGGTGGCAGCGAGGGCTGTCAGACCACCTCAACTGCATTTCCACCTCGCCTCTGTGAGTCTGCGTGGCAGAGAGAAACGCCGTGAGTGGAGCTGCTGCCGCGGAGGGCTACGCGGCCGTAAACTTCCAGCGCGGGGCGTCGGGCCCGGGGGCCTCTGGGGGCTGACCCCCGTGTGGGGTCCGGCAGCTCGACGAAGGGCGAGCGCTCTGCGGAGTCTTGGCGTTCTGGGATGCTCTCATGAGCCGCACGACGGGTGAGCCGTCTGCCTGATGCGGAGGGGCGAGTGCCCGGCGAAGAGGCGGCGGAGGGCTGCTGGAGCCGAAGCCCATTGCAACCGCCATTACCGTGCCCCCTTTGTAGGGAGCTGCAAAACAGGCAAGAGGCGACTCCAGAAAGCCGAGAGAGGCGCCTTCCCAGAAACCTCAGAGCGGAAAGAGCGGGCCTCCAGGGGAACGTTGTTAACCGCCTCCCCACTGGCTGACTGAACCTGTTAACCACTCTCGGCCTCTCTCTCCCCAAAACGGGTGAAAGAGCGGTCCAGAGGGCCCAATCGGAAGCGGAGGAGAGGGGGCATCTCGCTCTGCGGGGTAGAGAGCCGAGAGCGCCCTCTTCATCACCGCGAGCCAGAATCCCTTGGGATTCAGCGGCTTAAGCACGAAGGCCCCGCGATATGCATCGCGAGGCCCGTGTTAAACAAAAAGGCCCTGCCAGTTGGCAGGGCCTTTCAAGTAGCTCCCCGACGTGGACTCGAACCACGGACATGGTGATTAACAGTCACCCGCTCTACCAGCTGAGCTATCGGGGAATATGTCCCGTCGCGGCGGTGCGCTGCCGTGACGGACGCGATTTCTAGAGAACCGAGCCTGCCCTGTCAACTGTCCTGTTCGATCCGATCTTTCGTCTCACCGCTCAGCCCTGGTCCGCACTGGAGGGTCTGGGCCCTGTCGTGTCCGATGCGCTTGCCCGTGTCCTCTCGGGGGACCCCGCCGAGCGCGTCCTCGACCGGACCCTGCGGGCCCACCGCGACCTGTCCCGCGATGGGCGTCAGGCGCTGAAGGAGGCCGTCTTCAACGTGGGGCTCTGGCGCCGCCGCCTGGGGTTCCTCCTGGACTCGCCGGACGCGCCGCCGTCCCAGCTCCTCTTCGCGCTCCTGCATGGCCTGGTGGGCGTTCCCGCTCCGGCGGCCGCGGCGTGGGCGGGGCTCCCGGCTCCGGTGCCGCTGCGCACGGAGGCGCCCCCAACGCTGGCGCTCCGGGTTTCGCTGCCGGACTGGCTCGCGGACCACTTCTCCCGGGAGCTGGGGGCGGATGCAGAGGCCTTCTGCGCCCACCTCAACGTGCCGGGCCCCATCACGCTCCGCGTGAATCCGGCCCGCATCTCCCGTGAGGCCCTGGCCGCACGCCTGGCCTCCGAGGGCGTCGCGACCCGCCCTGGTTCCTGGAGCCCCCTGGCCCTGCACGTCGACGGGCCCCGGCCGAACCTCTACGCCCTGCCGTCCCTTCGCGAGGGCCTGTTCGAGGTCCAGGACGAGGGCAGTCAGCTCCTGGGCCTCCTCGTGGAGGCCCGGCCCGGGGAGACCGTGCTGGACCTTTGCGCCGGGGCAGGGGGCAAGACGCTCCAGCTGGGGGCCGCCATGAAGGACTCCGGCCGGCTGCTCGCCTACGACCCGGATGCGGAGCGGTTGGACCGGCTCCAGCAACGCGCCTCCCGCGCCGGGCTCACCCGCGTCCAGGTCCTCAGGACGCCTCCCTCCGCGGGGCTGAACGCCGACCGCGTCCTCGCGGACGTTCCCTGTTCCGAGCTGGGCTCCCTCCGCCGGGGGCCGGACCTCCGCTTCCGGCTCAGCCCGGAGTCGCTCTCCCAGCACGCCGCCGTCCAGCGAGACATCCTGGCCCGGGCCGGGGACGTGGTGCGCCCGGGCGGCCGGGTCGTCTACGCGACCTGCACCGTCAACCGCGCGGAGAACCAGGACGTGGTCGCGGACTTCCTCCGCTCCCGCCCGGACTTCCGGGCCCTCACTCCGGGCGCCGGTTGGCTTCCGGACGCGTGCCTCCAGGACGGCTTCCTCTTCGTCACCCCCCACCGGCACGGCACGGATGGGTTCTTCGCGGCGGTGCTCGAACGAAGCGCGCAGGGGTAGGGCGGCTCGGCTCCCAACTGGTCCGACAGTCGGACCAGTTCGCGCAGGTCGCTGCGGACGGGCAGGCGGACGAGCGCTCCACGGGGCCTCGTTCCTCCGTCCTGCGGTACTCAACGCTTCGGGGCACGGCCTCCCTGAAACCCCGTGTGGCCCCGGGACCGGGTGCTATGAAGCGCTGCGTGCGTTGGCTCAAGCCCCTTCCGCTCCGCCCCCGGGACACGGTGCAGGTCGTCGCCCCCGCGGGCCCCTTCGAGCAGGCCCCCTTCGAGGCGGGTCTGCGCATCCTCTCCGAGCGCTACAGCCCGGTGGTCCGCCCCGACATCGGCGCGGCGCACCGCTACCTCGCGGGGGACGACGCCCGCCGCCAGGAGGAGCTGTCCCACGCGTTCCTCGACCGCGCCACCCGCGCCATCTTCTGTGCTCGGGGCGGCTATGGCAGCTCGCGCCTCCTGCCGGAGCTGCCGCTCGACAAGGCCGGCCCCGTCTCCTTCACCGGCTTCTCCGACCTGACGTCCATCCACTGCGCGCTCCAGGCCCTGGGCCGCGTGTCCTTCCACGCGCCCGTCCTCACGCAGCTGGGCCGCCAGTCCACCCAGGTCCACGACTACCTCTTCCGCCTGCTCGAATCCGCGGAGGCCCCGCCGCCCCTCACCGGCACCGCCACCTACGTCCCCGGCACCGCCGAGGGCGTCCTCGTGGGCGGCAACCTGTCCGTGTTCTCCCGGCTCCTGGGCACGCCGTACCTGCCGCCGCTCGACGGCGCCGTGCTCCTCCTGGAGGACGTCACCGAGCGCCCCTACCGCATCGACCGCATGTGGACCCACCTGCGGCTGGCCGGGGTCTTCTCCCGCGTGCGCGGCATCGTCCTGGGTGACTTCACCGCCTGCGAGGAAAAGGACGCGAACTACGCCAGCGCGGACGTGCTCCGCGAGCTGGCCCGGGACGCGAAGCTGCCCTGCGCCGCGGGCTTCCCCATTGGCCATGGCGCCATCAACTACCCCGTGGCGCTGGGCACCCACGTGCGCTTGGACGCGGACGCCGCGCGCCTCACGTTCCTCGAAGGCGCGGTGAGCCCCGGATGAGCCAGCACCCCATCGCCAACCTCCAGGCCGTGCTGGATGACGGCGTGGAGCTGGGCATCTTCCCCGCCGCCCAGGCCGTGGTGCTCCACAAGGGCATGCAGGTCTTCGGCGGCGTCGCCGGCAACGTGAAGGGCGACACCCGCTTCGACCTCGCGTCCCTCACGAAGGTCCTCTCCACCACCGCGCTCTTCCTGCGCCTGTGGACCGAGGGCAAGGTGGGCCCGGACACGCTCGTGTCCCGCTACTTCCCCGGCTCGCCCGCGGGCGACGCGGGCGTCACCGTCGCGGACCTGCTCTACCACCGCTCCGGCCTGCCTCCCTTCGTCCCGTTCTTCGCGGACGCCCTCAAGGCCCACCCGGAGCTGCTCGACGCGGCCTGCCCCTCGACCTTGCGCGCCCAGGTCCACGCGGAGGTGCTGCACGCCGCCGCCGCCACGCCGCTGGACGCGCCCGTGCGCACGAAGACCGCGTACAGCGACGTGGGCTTCATCCTCCTGGGGGACATCCTCGCCCGCGCCGGTGGAGCACCGCTGGACGTGCTCTTCCACCGCCACGTCGCGGAGCCGCTGGACTTGAAGGCCCGCTTCCACCGCCTCACCGACTTCCCCGTGGACGGCGCCACCGCGCCCACCGGCGCCATGCGCCCCCGCGAGCCCGCGCCCGGCCAGGAGTCGCTGTGGAAGGACGTGCCGTGCCGGCCGTCCCGCCCCGGAGAGGTGGACGACGACAACGCCTGGGTGCTGGACGGCGTCGCGGGACACGCGGGCCTCTTCGGCACCGCCGTGGACGTGGCCCGCTTCGGCCAGGCCGTGCTCGAGGGCGCCGCGGGCACGCATCCCGCGATTGCTCCGGGACCCTTGTGGCACCGCGCGCTCGCCACGGATCCGTTGGTGGCGGGCAGCACCCGCTCCATGGGCTTCGACTCGCCGTCGAAGGGACATTCCAGCGCGGGCCGCTTCATCGGCGACACGCCTCCGGGCGCGGTGGGCCACCTGGGCTTCACCGGCACCAGCCTCTGGGTGGACCTGAGGCGGTCGCTCGTCGTCGCGCTCATCACCAACCGCGTGGCCCAGGGCCGTCAGGACCTGCGCATCCGCGACTTCCGCCCCGCCTTCCACGAGCTCGTCGTGGAGGCGCTCGACCTCCACGTCCTCCCCTGAGGAAACCGCAGCATGGCTGACGACAACGGCAACGTCCTCGACACCCTCGACCCGAAGTCCGTGCGCCGCATCCACCTGGTGGGCGTGGCCGGCACCGGCATGGGGTCCTTCGCCGGCATGCTCAAGGCCGCCGGCTACGACGTCACCGGCAGCGACGAGAACGTCTACCCGCCCATGAGCGACATGCTTCGCACCTGGGGCATCCCCGCCAGCAGCCCGTACTCGCCCGCCAACCTGGACGCGGCGAAGCCGGACCTGGTCATCATCGGCAACGTCATCCGCCGGGTGAACCCGGAGGCCACCGCCGTGCGCGAGCGGGGCCTCAAGCAGATGTCCTTCCCGGCGGCGCTGGGCTCGCTCTTCCTGGACCACTCGCACTCCGTCGTCGTGGCCGGCACGCACGGCAAGACGACGACGTCCTCGCTCATGGCCCACGTGCTGGTGTCCGCGGGCAAGGACCCGTCCTTCCTCGTGGGCGGCGTCACCCAGAACTACGCGGGCAACTACCGCGTGGGGAAGGGCCCGCACTTCGTCGTCGAAGGCGACGAGTACGACACCGCCTACTGGGACAAGGGCTCCAAGTTCCTCCACTACCGCCCGCGCACCGCCATCGTCACCAGCGTGGAGTTCGACCACGCGGACATCTTCCGCGACCTGCCGCACTACGAGGCCACGTTCGAGAAGTTCGTGCGCCTGGTGCCGAAGGACGGCCAGCTCGTGGTCTGCGCCGCGTACCCCAACGCCGTGCGCATCGCGCGCGAGGGCACCGCGCCCGTCATCACCTACGTGGCCAGGGAGGGCGCGGACGCGGACTACACGCCGAAGAACCTCTCCTTCGGTCCGGAGGGCGCCCGCTTCAACGTCCTGGAGAAGGGGCAGGACCTGGGCACCGTGACGCTGCCCATGTCCGGCGCGCACAACGTGGAGAACGCGCTCGCGGTCATCGCCGCCGCGCGCGGCCTGGGCCTCTCCTTCGCTGAAATCCAGCAGGGCCTGTCCACCTTCCAGGGCGTGAAGCGCCGGCAGGAGGTGCGCGCGGAGGTGGACGGCGTGCTCGTGGTGGACGACTTCGCGCACCACCCCACCGCCGTGCGGGAGACCATCGCCGCCATCCACCGCCGCTACCCGGACCGGCGCCTGTGGGCCATCTTCGAGCCGCGCTCCAACACCAGCCGCCGCAACATCCACCAGGAGGACTACGCGCACGCCTTCCCCGGCGCCGCGCGCGCCAGCCTCAAGGTGCCCGAGCGCCACGACAAGGTGCCCGAGGGCGAGGAGCTCAACGTCCCCAAGCTCATCGAGGCGCTCAAGGGTCAGGGCATCGCCGCAGACGGCGCCACCGACGTGCAGACGCTGGTGGACCGCGTCGCCTCCGAGGCGAAGGCCGGCGACGTGCTGCTCGTCATGAGCAACGGCGCGTTCGGGGGCTTCATTGAAAAGCTGCTCACCGCCCTGAAGGCCCGGGCGGGGAAGGGGACCTGAGCCATGCGCCGTCCGTTCCTGCTCTCGCTGGGGGCCCTGGCGTTCGCCCTGGGCTGTGCCTCGTCGCCGCCTTCGTCGCTGCCGCCGCTCACGGACCGGACCGGTGAGGCTCCGCGCTCCAGCAGCTCCGCCCTGGAGTCGTCGGGCCGGGGCACGGGCCAGCCGCTGTCCTTCCAGGTGAAGCACTACCCGGACAACACCCCGTACGACTTGAAGAGCGACCGGGGACAGGTCGTCCTCCTGGACGTCTGGGCCACATGGTGCGAGCCCTGCAAGGACGCGCTGCCCATGTACGCGCAGCTGCAGAAGGAATACGGCAAGCGCGGCTTCAAGGCCTACGCCCTCAACGTGGACGAGGACGTGCGCGCCATCCCGACCTTCCTGGAGGAGGCGAAGGTGGAGGTGCCCATCCTCCTGGACGCCAACGCGCTGGTGTCCGAGCGCCTGCTGAAGGTGCGGCTGATGCCCACCACCTTCCTGATTGACCGCAAGGGCGTCATCCGCCACGTGCACGAGGGCTTCGCCGAGGAGTTCCTCCAGCAGTTCCAGACGGAGATTGAGCAGCTGCTCGCCGAGCCCGCCTCCTGACTCCACACGAGGACCCCGCATCCATGGCCCACGACCCGGACACGCCCGCCGCGCTGCGCCGCACCGCGGAGGAGGGCGCGCGCATGGCCGGCCGCATCCTCCGGGAGCGCTTCCCGCAGCACCGCACCATCGAGTTCAAGGGCGGCATCGACCTGGTCACCGACGCGGACCGCGCCTCCGAGGCCGCGCTGCTGGACTTCCTGCGCCAGCGCCACCCGCACCACGCCATCCTCGCGGAGGAGAGCGGCGCGTCGCAGGGCAGCGACACCTTCCGCTGGCTGGTGGATCCGCTGGACGGCACCACCAACTACTCACACCAGGTACCGCACTTCTGCGTCAGCGTGGCGGTGGAGGGGCCGGAGGGCACCGTCGCGGGCGCCGTCTACGACCCCATGCGCGACGAGCTCTTCTCCGCCGCGAAGGGGCAGGGCGCCACGCTCAACGGCGTGCCCCTGAAGGCCAGCCCCACGGACACGCTGGAGCGGGCGCTCCTGTGCACGGGCTTCCCCTACGACGTGCGCGAGCGCCCGGACCTGCCCGTGGGCCTCTTCTCCCAGCTCATCCTGCTGGCGCAGGGCATGCGCCGCACCGGCAGCGCGGCGCTGGACCTGGCGTACGTCGCGGCCGGCCGCTTCGACGGCTACTTCGAGTTCGGCCTCAAGCCCTGGGACATCGCCGCGGGCGGGCTGCTGGTGGCGGAGGCCGGGGGCGTCATCGTGCACATCGACGGGCGGCCCTTCGACGTGCTCAAGGGCGACGTGCTGGCGAGCGGCGCGCACCTGGCGCCCCAGCTCATGACCCAGGCGAAGCGCTTCCTGGACGAAATCGGCTGGACGCCGCGCGACTAGAAGAAGCTCTCCGGCACGAAGACGATGTCGCCGGCCTGGAGCAGGAAGTTGCGCTCCCGGCCCACGCCGATGTCCTCCACGGGCACGCGAATCTTGCGCTCCTGCCCGTCGATGACCCGCGTGACGAGCGTGTTGTTCTTCGCCGCGAGCTTGGTGAAGCCGCCGGCCAGCGTAATCGCCTGGATGATGGACATCTCGCCGGTGACGGGGAAGGTGCCGGGCTTCTGCACCTCGCCGAAGACGAAGATCTTCTGCGAGTTGTACTCCCGCACCAGCACGGACACCTGCGGGTGTCTCAGGTAGCGCGCCAGGCAGTCGCGCAGCGCGTCCGCCGCGGCGCTGGCGGTGCGGCCGGACAGCGCCACCTTGCCGCACAGCGGATAGTCGATGGTGCCTTCCGGGGACACGCGCCAGGTGCCGGAGTGCTCGGGCTCCTGGAAGACGCGCACCTCCACCACGTCCCCGGGGCCCAGGTTGCCTCCGGACGTCGCCGCGGCCGCCGTGGACGCGGCGGGCGTGGGCGGAGGGGGCGGCGGACGCGTGTCCGCGTGGCACGCGCAGAGGAGCGCGAGGAGGGCCGGAAGGAGGGCCGGAAGCAGGACGGTGAGCCGCGAGGAGCGCATGGGCCCGGGCCTCAGTAGGAGACGGACACCCGCGCGTAGCCTTCGTGGCGGGTGTAGTTGAGGCCGGCGGCGCCCAGCGACGAGGAGCGGGTGCCCAGCATGTAGCCCACCGCGCCCACGAGCCACGGGCGGATTTGATACTCGGGCCCCAGGTCCAGCGTCACCAGCGTGTCGCTCCGGCCGCCCGCGAAGGAGAGGAAGTCCAGCGCGCCCGTCGCGTGCAGCGCGAGCCGGCTGCCCATGACGGAGCGCGCTTCGGCGTAGACGCGGTCGTCGCGGAAGGTGCCGTAGGCGGCCACCGGTTCGAAGGCGCGCAGGTAGCCGCCCTTCACGGTGAGCGACGGGCCCCACAGGTACGTGCCCTCCACCTGCGCCACCACGGTGCCGCCGCCGCCCGCGCCCAGGTTCTGGCTCCAGCCCGCCTTCGCCGTCAGGGTGATGCGCGGCGACACCAGGCCGGACACGCCCGCCATGCCGTGCAGCAGCGTCGCGCTGGGCGTGGTGGTGTCGTTGAAGTAGCCCCGGTACTCCAGGCCCGTGTCCACCACCACCGCCGTCTTGGGCAGGAAGCGCCAGCGGCCCTCCGCGCCCACGCGCAGGTTGCCGTAGTTGAACTGGCTGGCGGCCAGCGGATCACACGCGGCGTCGGTGCAGCCCACGGGGGCCATGCCGCCCAGGGGCTCGAAGAACTCCATCGCGTACGCGGCGGACGGCGTCACCTCCAGCGCGCCGCCGCCGGGCTTCCACTGCGCCTTGACGCGCGCCTCGTTGAAGAGGCTGAGCACGCCCGCGCCCAGCGCCGCCGTGCGCGTGCGGTCCGAGCGCGTCAGCTCGTCGCCGACCTCCACGGACAGCGTGCTCTCCTGGTCGAAGCGCAGCGACAGGTCCGCCGCGCCCTCCAGGTGCGACGCCGCGCCGGAGCCCGCCGTGATGAGGCCCGTGTAGGCCACGTAGTCCAGGTTGGCGCGCAGCCCGATGGCCAGCTTCGGGGACGGCACGTCCAAGAGCAGCCCGGGGCGGATGTGCAGCGCCAGCTCCCCGGACAGGTCCGGCGACAGGGGGCCCGTGCCCGCCTCGCGGAAGTAGCCCACGCCGCTGTCCAGCCGCGTCTCCAGGTCCAGCGTCGGGTGCAGCCGGCCGTTGCCCACCTTGAGGCCGTTGCCACCCGGAGGCCGTCCCCCCGCGAAGGCCTGCGCCGACGCCGTCAGCGGCAGCAACGCCGCGAGCGCCAGGGCCCCGAGGGCCAGACGGAATGTCCCAGCAGGCTGCTTCATGGTGTCAGCGGCGCTCCAGACGGTGGGACGGCGGGCATAGCACGCAGGTTCCCCCGTCGGAACAAACGGTCCAGGGCCGGGACCGGGGAAGGTGGGAGGACGCAGGCACTCAGTCCACGGGGCTCGCGGGCGGAGGGCGCACGATGAGGTCCGGCGGCGGCGGGGGACGCGTGGGGTCTCCGCCGGGCAGGTTGTCGGGCTCCTCCACCTCCACGAAGAGGTTCTCGTCGGTGCGGAAGGCGAGCTGGCCGATGCACTCCTCGGCCTCCGAGCGCAGCTGGCCCACCTTCTGCTGGGCGATCATCACCTTGGTGAACTCGTGCTCGCCGGGCGCCGCCTCGCTCTTGCTGACGGCCTCCTGGAGGGCCACGTCGGCCTGCTCGGAGATGCGCAGGAGGCCTTTGATCTGCGTCAGCTTCTCGTTGGCGCAGTTGAGCTTCACCACGTCCTTGGTGCGCCGCGCCTCCTCCACCTTCTCCAGCACCTGGCGGAGCGCTTCGCGCATGCCGCCCAGGGCCTGCGTGCTGCGCTCCAGCTTCTGGCTGTCCGGCACGTCACCGGCCTTGTCCAGCGCGGGCGGGGCGGCGGGGCGCGGCGGCGGCGCGGGCGCCTGCGCGAGCGCCATCCCGGAGGTGACGAGTCCTCCGACGACGACGAGCATTCCCAGGGTGCGCATGCGCTTCACGAGTCCTTCCGGCCCCACTTCAAGCTTCGTGGGTCGAGCGTAGGAGCGAGGGGGTGGGGTGTCAACGCAATGCCCCATCGTCCCGGCGCCCGGTTTCCAGACCCGGAATTCAGTCCTGGGGGGCCAGGCGGGCGTTGGCCTCCCGCAGGCGGGCGGACAGGCTGCGCGCGATGTTCACGACGATGAAGGTGAAGCCGTCCGCGTGCGCCAACCGGAAGGTCCGCAAATCCTGCGCGGTGAGCTGGAGCAGCTCCACCTCGCCCAGGGCGCGCACGGTGGCGGAGCGGTGGTCCTTGTCGATGAGGCCCATCTCCCCGAAGAACTCCGGCGGGCCCAGGACGGTGAGGGGCTTCACGGCGTCATCCGTGCCGCGGCGCACCACCTCCACCTGGCCGCGCACGATGACGAAGAGGCTGTCGCCCAGGTCGCCCTCTTCGAACACCACCTCCCCGTGCGAGTACCGGTAGAGCCGTGCCAGCTCCGCCAGCCGCGCGAGCTCCGCGGGGGCCAGCATCTCGAAGAGGGGGGATGTGGCGATGACAGCCAGCTTCTCCATGTGCTCCCCGCGAGTCCGGTGCCTCCGGAAGGTCCGGGAGGCCGAGCCTATTCCCCTGGCGAGAAGATGAACGGGTAGCTGACGGGGACGTCGTCACTCGGTTGGAAAGGGAACTTCCAGCCGCGGATGGTGGTGATGATGCAACTGCTGACACCCTCGGAGCGCAGGGTGGATTCATCCACCTCCACGTTGCCGGCGCGGCCGTCCGGCTTGAGGTTGAAGCGGACCATCACCCTGCCCTTGAGGGTGGGGTCGCGCTTGAGCTCCTTCTCGTAGCAGCGCTGGATGGACGCCTTCATGCGCTGGATGAAGCGGGCCAGGTCCTTGGGGCTGACCTCGGAGCTGTCCACTTCCGGCACCGCGTCCGCGACCTGGGGCACCTTGACGGCCTGCTTGCGGCCGGTGTTCACGGCGCCCGCGCCGGACGTCTGCGTGGCGCCGATGCCCGCCACCTTGCCGCCGGTGTCGCCCTGCGGGTTGGCGATGCCGTTGCCGCCGCCAGCGCCCACCG
>NZ_JBKGHJ010000133.1:0-17779 GCF_046520365.1 Corallococcus sp. 4LFB | reverse complement strand
TGGGCGGCGCGGGACGCCACGAGGGCAAGCGCGGCCGGTGGGTCCTCCTGGAGCTCGACGTGCCCGCCACCGGGCGCGTGGGCTTCGACTTCCTGGTGGAGGGCGAGCGCTTCAGCGCGAAGAGCGTCCTGCTCCTGCGCCTGCGGGTGCCGGGCCGGCCGCCGTCGGACACGCCCGCGCCCTTCAACCAGCCGGGCGCCGACCGCCAGCCCCACCTGCTCCGCCAGGGCACGGAGACAATCGCCGGGAAGCAGCTGGCCGTGACGGAGTACTCGTACGCGGGAGGCATCACCGCCCAGTGGTCCCCGGCCGTTCCGGCGCTGGGCCTGGTGCGCGTCTCCGGCACCCAGTCCTTCCAGCTGGAGGCCTTCGGCGTGGGGGGAGACCCGTGGAAAGGCGCTACCGCCGCCGGACCGTGAGGCCCGCCCCGAGCAGCGCGGCCCGCACCGCCGCCTCCTCCGAGCTGTCGAGCCGCGCGGCCAGCAGCAGCCGCGTCCCCTGCCCCGCCTGGAGCCGCACGCGCGGCAGGTCCCCCTGCTCCCGCTGGAAGGAGAACCACTCCAGCCGGGAGAACGGCGTGCGCCGCCCCAGCGAGTCGAGGAAGCCCGCGGGCCCAGGAACAGCGCGGGCACCGCATGCAGCCCCACGCCCGCGAGCCACCCAGCCACGCCCAGGCAGAACGTGGCGAGCGCGGGCCGGCCCTCCGAGGTGAGCAGCCGCAGCCCCACCAGCGCCAGCACGCCCATGGTCGCGAGCACCAGCGCATAGGTGCCCATCTCCGCGCGCGAGCGCAGCGCCACCAGCCTCCCGCCGCGCGACAGCCCCACGAGCGCGCCCAGCGCCACGAGCGCCAGTCCGCCCGAGGCCACCGCCACGCCCAGCGCCATCATCCCGGGACGACCTCCCAGCTCGCGCAGCTCGCGCACGAGCACGCGGCGCAGCCGGCGAAGAAGGCCAGCGTCACGCCCTGGAAGGCGGCCGTGGCGACGGGGAACGCGGGGACCGGGGAACGACTCACCCGGTCCTCTCTACACCACCCGGCCCCCGGCGCCCCGGCCCCGCACGGAAAACCTCCGGCGTCCCATGGTCGCGGCACTACCAGAAAAGCCCGCTTTAATTGAATTCACCTATCTCCTAGAATCTTTGCGACGTCGCGGCCCCGGCGTTTCCGGGGTCGCCCCCCCGCAGTCACCAGGAGCAACCGGATGCTTCGTCGCGCCGCCCTGGCCCTCGTCCTGTGCGCCACATCCTGCACACAGGCCGACGGGCCCTCCGCAGCAGAGTCTCCTCCCCCTGAGCAGGAAGTCCTGGGCCGTGCCGAGCAGGCCGTGGAGCCCCTGGAGACGCCCAGCGAAGCGAACAGCATCCGCTTCCTGGAGCAGTCGTCCTTCGGCCCGAAGCTCGCGCGCGGCGTGGCCCCCGCGCCCGTGGGCACCGTGGAGCACGTGATGGCGGTGGGCATCCCCCAGTCGCTCACGGAGCAGTTCGCGCTCCAGCCCGCGGCGCCGTTCGACGGGGAGAGCGCGCAGGACCTGGGCTCGCAGTTCTTCCAGCGCGCGGTGACGGGGGAGGACCAGCTCCGCCAGCGCGTGGCGTTCGCGCTCGGCCAGATCTTCGTCGTCTCCCAGAACGGCATCCCGGACTCCGCGAGGACGCCGTACGTGGACGGCAAGGTGGGCGTCGCGGGGTACATGAACCTGCTGTCGCAGCATGCCTTCGGCGACTTCCGCGTGCTGCTGGAGGCCGTGACGAAGAACCCCGCCATGGGCCGCTACCTGGACATGGCGAACAACCGCGCCTTCGACTCGCAGGGCAACCCCATTGACCCGAACGAGAACTACGCGCGGGAGATGCTCCAGCTCTTCACCCTGGGCACGGACAAGCTGAACCTGGACGGCACCCCGGCGCTGGACGCCAACGGCAACCGGCAGCGCGCGTACAGCGAGGAGCAGGTGAAGGCCTTCGCGCACGCCCTGTCCGGCTGGACGTGGAACGCCACCGCCTGTCCGGCCAGGGGCGCCGCCATCAACACGCCCGACTACAAGAACCCGTTGATGCCCTGCAACGACAACCACGACACGAGCCGCCAGGAGCTGCTGCGGGGCGTCTTCACGGCCGCGGGCGGGAGCATCACCACGCACCTGACGCAGGCCCTGAACAACGTCTTCAACGACCCCAACGTCCCGCCCTTCATCAGCAAGCAGCTCATCCAGCACCTGGTGACGAGCAACCCGACGCCCGGCTACGTCCGGCGTGTCGCCACCGTCTTCAAGAACGACGGCACCGGCGCGCGCGGCAACCTCCAGGCGGTGGTGCGCGCCATCCTGGAGGACGACGAGGCGCGCGGCGCCCAGCCGCCCGTCAACCTGCGGCCCGGCTTCGGCCACCTGCGCCCGCCCGCGCTGTTCGTCACCAGCGTGGTCCGCTGGCTGGACCCCACGCTGGACACGGCCACCAAGGACCCGGGGCTGAAGCTGAGCAACTGGAGCCGGTCGATGAACCAGTGGGTGAGCCGCCCGCCCTCCGTCTTCAGCTTCTACCCGCCCAACGCGCCGCTGCCGGGCGCGGACGGCCTGGTGGGGCCGGAGTTCGCCATCCTGGACACGGCCACCATCACCGCGCGCGCCAACTTCCTCCACGAGTTCCTCTACTCGGGCGCCGCCGCCAACGCGGGCATCACCGTGGACTACGACCTGCTGCCCGCCACCCACGCGGACCTGGTCACGTACCTGGGCCGCTACTGGCTGCACGGCACGATGGCGCCGGAGCTGGAGCAGAAGCTGCTGACGGCCATGGGTGACAGCCGGGCGAACTCCGCCCTCCGCAAGAAGAAGCTCGGGCTCTACCTGACGTTGCTCTCCCCCTCCTTCCAGATCCAGCGGTGACCCCCATGACCACCACCCGTCGCCAGTTCCTCCGGCGCGCCACGCACGGCCTGGGCTTCCTGGCCGCCGCCGCCGCCCTCCCCCGCTGGGTGGGCAACGCCCACGCCGCCACCCTCAACGGCTACTCCGGCAGCCGCGTCGCCGTCTGCGTCTTCCTGCTGGGAGGCAACGACAGCAACAACATCCTCATCCCGCGGGAGACGAACGCCTACGCGCAGTACCTGGCCGCCCGGCCCACCATCGGGCTGAAGGCGGACCAGCTGGAGCTCATCAACCCCACGGGCCTGGCCGCCGGGTCCTTCGCCCTGCCCAGGACGCTGTCGAAGCTGCGCGCGCACTTCGAGGCGGGGCGCGCCGCGTTCGTGTGCAACGTGGGGCCGCTGGTGCTCCCGCTGACCAAGGCGGACTACCTGGCGGGCGGGACGGCCGTGCCGGAGAACCTCTTCTCCCACAGCGACCAGCAGGACGCCTGGGCGAGCGCGCTGGCCAACCCCGGCGCCAGCACCGTCACCGCCGACGTCAAGGTCACGGGCTGGGGCGGCCGCGCGGCGGACAAGCTCCACGTGCTCAACACCAGCACGCCGCCGGACTACCCGGAGGTGACGTCGTTCGGAGGCAAGCCGCACTTCTGCGCGGGCGTGGAGCGCAAGCCCATGGTGGTGGCGCCGGACGGCACGCTCGCGTTCCGCGCCGTCACCACCCCGCCGTCGGACTTCGACCTGCTCCAGCAGGCGGCGCTGGCGGACGTGATGACGGTGCAGGACGGCAACGTGCTGGAGACGGCCTCCGCGGGCGTGTTCACCACGGCGCAGACCTTCGCCTCCGCCCGCGCCGCCGCGCGCGACGCGGCGTGGGCGCAACTGCCCCAGGCCACCCGCGACGCCATCGACGGCTACTTCGTACCCACGCTGCCGCCGGAGGACACCGCGAAGTGGACGCTGCACACGCAGCTCTACCAGGTGGTGCGCGACCTGGTGGCGGGCGCGATGCCGGTGAGCAACGCGGGCCTGGGCCTCAAGCGCCAGGTGTTCTCCGTGGGCTTCGGCTCCTTCGACACGCACCATGACGAGGACGTGGACCAGCCGAAGCTCCTGGCGCAGCTGGACTTCGCGCTCGACGCCTTCCAGCAGGCGGTGACGCTGCTGGAGACGCAGGCCGCGTTCGGGTCCAACGCGCCGCAGGCCACGCTCTTCACCATGAGCGACTTCAACCGGACGCTGCTGGAGAACGGCGACAGCGGCACGGACCACGCCTGGGGAGGCCACGCCATCGTCCTGGGCAACCGCGTCGCGGGCAAGGCGCTCTACGGCACCTTCCCCAGCCTGGACCTGTCGGGTTCGCTGGACGGCTCCACGGACGAGCGGGGCCGCTGGATTCCCACGCTCACGGTGGAGCAGTACGGCTGGACGCTGGCCTCGTGGCTGGGCCTGAACACCGCCGCGGAACGCGACTACGTGTTCCCCAACCTCGCCGGCTACGTGGCGGACGCGGTGGCGCGCGGCTTCCCGGCGCAGGCCCGCAGGTACAAGGTCGGCTTCATGCTGGCGGACTGACGTGAAGGCCGCGTGACGGACGAAGGCCGCGGGCCCGCAGCGGGTCCGCGGCTCCTTCAGCTCCGCGAGCAGCGCCTCCACCCCCGCCCCGGTGGACGGTCAGTAGACCTTGTCGCCCTTCTGCACGCCGAAGGGAGAGGCCGGCATCTGGATGCCGTTCACCGAGGTCCCGCCGTTGTGGATGGAGGGGAACATGGGCTCCATGGTCTGCGGGAACCCGAACGTGGGCTTCGTGAGCTCGTCCAGCCGGTTCAGCTCCCCGGCCGTGAGCTTCACGTCGGCGGCCTTCAGGTTGTCCTCGAGCTGCGAGAGCCGGCGCGCGCCGATGATGGTGGAGCCCACGCCCGGCTTCGCCATGACCCAGGCCAGCGCCACGCGCGCCGGGGTGCTCTCATGCGCGCGGGCGATGGCCTCCAGCGCGTCGACGACGGAGTAGGTCTTCTCGTTCAGGTAGGGCTCGAGGAAGACGCCCCGGTCGCCCTTCAGCTGGCCCGCGTTCGCGCGGGTGTACTTGCCGCTGAGCGCGCCGCTCTTGAGCGGCGACCAGGGGGTGATGCCCAGCCCGTGCTCCAGGGCCATGGGCACGAGCTCCTGCTCCACGCTGCGCTCGAGCAGCGAGTACTCAATCTGCAACCCGATGAAGGCCGACCAGCCCCGGAAGCGCGCGGTGACGTTCGCTTCGACGACCTTCCACGCCGGCGTGTCGGAGACGCCGAGGTAGCGGACCTTGCCGGCGCGGACGAGATCCTCGAGCGCGGCCATCGTCTCGTCGATGGGCGTGTGCTTGTCCCAGTTGTGCAGCCAGTAGAGGTCGATGTAGTCGGTCTGCAGGCGGCGGAGCGAGTTCTCGCAGGCCGAGATGATGGACTTGCGGCCGGAGCCGCCCCCGTTCGGATCCCCGGGGTAGAGGTTCCCGCTGAACTTCGTGGCGATGACCAGGCGGTCGCGCCGGGCCGCGTGCCGCCCGACGTGGTCGCCGATGATCTTCTCGGAATGGCTCTTCGTGTAGAAGTTCGCGGTGTCGATGAAGTTGCCGCCCAGCTCGATGAAGCGGTCGATGATCCGCTCGGACTCCTCCACGCTGGTGCCCCAGCCGAGGTCTTCACCGAACGTCATCGCACCAAGGCACAGCGGGCTCACGCGGAGGCCTGAGCGGCCGAGCGTCACATAGTGGTCCAGAGACATGGGGGCTCCTGGGGATGTGCTACCGTTTCGGGGAGGCCGAACTGGTTCAGCCTTGAACTGATTTAATTTTGTACCAATTTCCGCGCAAGGGCTCATGTCGAAGATCGACGCGGCGAAGATCTGGTCGCTGAACTACAAGCTGCTGATGTCGGTCATCGCCGGTGTCTCCGCCGACATCTCCGAGCTGGGGTTGGACGTGAAGGAGCTGTTCGTGCTGTCGCAGGTGGAGGAGCACCCCTACCCGGCGGAGCTGGCGGTGACCCTGAGCATGCCCAAGCCGACGGTGACGGTGTACGTGAAGCGGCTGGAGGCGGCGGGCTTCCTGCGCCGGGAGCTCGACGCCACGGACCTCCGCCGGCACCGGCTGCAGGTGACTCCCGCCGGGCGCAAGGTGACGTCGCGGGGCCTGGCGCTGCTGTCGGACGCGTTCGGCGCGCGGCTCGGCCGGCTGAGCGCGGCGGAGCAGGCGGAGCTCCGGAGCCTGCTCGAAAAGCTGAGCTGACGGCGGCCTGGGATGGCAGCACGCACGGCTGCTTGCATCCCGCGTCACCCCTGGGTGTATTCCCCCTCCAATGCCGAGGCGGGTTTGCGCCCGGCGGGGGTTCTCGACACATGCGGACGCGTCGCGCGGGTGAAGTGGTGCTGGGTGCAGTCGTCGGTCTGTGGCTTGCCGCCTGTGGTGGCGACAAGGTGCAGGTCCGGGGACACGTGACCAACGGCGGCGGTCAGCAGTCGCAGGGGCTCGTTGACGGCGCGCCCGCGCTGGGGGGAGACGGGACGGCGTCGGCCACCACCACGGTGCGGATCAGCCGCGTGCTGGCGGCGGGTGACCTGACGACGCTGGCCGAGGCCGACGTCGCGGCGGATGGCAGCTACACGCTGGAGCTGGAGGACGCGGGGCAGCGGCTGGTCATCGAGGCGGTGAACAAGTCCGGCCTCACGGTGGGCTCCGCGCTGCTGGACTCCACGTCGCCGCTGTCCGGACAGGAGGTGCGCACGGCGCCGCCCATCACCAGCGAGTCGTCGCTGGAGGCGGAGGTCTACGTCCAGATGGTGCGGGAGGGCGACGCGCCGGACAGCGTGGACACGGTGGACCTGCGCACGCGGCTGAACGTGGAGCAGGCGACGGCGGTGCGCGGCCAGCTCAAGGAGACGGCGACGGAGTCGGTGGAGGCGCTGGGCGCGGCGGTGCGCGCGGCGCAGGCGACCCGGATCAAGGCCTATGCCCGCGCGGGTGTGGTCGTCACGCAGGAGCAGCTCCTTCAGCGCGTCGCTGGGCGCGGCGGCGAAGCTGGACGCCGCGCTGGACGCGGGGGGCAGGCGGTGGAGGCGTATGACGCGTTCTTCGCGGAGCTGCGCGCGGCCACGCCCCAGCGAACGACGCGCAGGACCAGCAGGCGGAGCGCGAGGCCAGCGTGGCCTACCGCATGGCGGTGGAGGCGCGGCTGTCCACTGGCGCGGGATCGCGGTCGTGGACGCGTCGGTGCGGGCCGCCGCCGCGCTGGAGGCGCGCGCCACGAGCCGCCGTGAAGGCCCTGCTCCAGGGCGCCAGCGCCACCGACACGGTACTGGCCCAGGCGAACACCGCGGCCACGGCGCTGCGCGCGAACCTCTCCAGCGCCACGTCGGCCAGTGCCGCCGCGACGGCCTGGACGAACTACAACGCGCAGCTCACCACCAGCGGCAGCGCGTCCGTGATGGGCGCGTACCTGGGGGTCACGAGCAGCAACCAGCTCGCCTTCGACTCCGCGGTGAACGTGGGAGCGCAGGCGGGCGCGACGCTCGACGCCACGCTGGGCACGGTGCTGGAGCAGTCCGGCAAGGCTTCGGCCACGGTGCTGTCGGAGGCGGTGGTCAGCGCCTTCACCACCTATGACGCCGCGGTGCGAGGCGGCGCCACGGCCAGCCTGACGGGATTTGGCGCCAGGACGAACACCGGCGTGGAGCTGCTGATCATCTCCGAGGGTTCCTTTTCGTTGCGCTAGGCAACCATCTGGACCACGGGTTTCGCTTTCCTTCGCCTCCTCTTAGAAGAGGCCCCTCGGGTCGCTGGCCGGAGCGTCCCTGGGGTGGCCACGAATGCGGATGCGCAACGTTGGGAATGTGGTTCGGGTTGGTTTGGTGTGCGGAATGCTGTTCGCCTGTCGCGCCGGAGATGACGTCGAGGTCCGGGGACGCGTCACCCTCAGCGGCGGTCCGGTGGGTCAGGAGCTCCGGGTCCGGGCCAGCATCCTGGAAGCCGACGGCCAGGCGAAGGTGCTCGCCGAGGCGGACGTGGACGAACAGGGCACGTACCGCCTGGAGCTGGATCAGCCCTACGTCCGCGTCATCCTCGAGGCGGTGAACAACGGTGGAGGGACACGGGCTTCCGCCCTCCTGGATTCCACGGAGCCCGCCCCCGGCCAGGACGTGCGCACGGCGCCGCCCATGACCCCGGAGACCGCGCTCGAAGCGGACGTCTACACCCAGATGGTCCGCGACGGTACCGCGCCGGGGATCGTGGACACGGTGGACCTGCGCCTGCGACTCACCGCGAGCCGGGCCCAGGCGGTCCGGAAGTCCGGCGATATTCAGGGGGCGCTGCGGACGCTCGGCGTGGCGGTGCGCGCGGCACAGCAGGCGCGTCTCCGCTCCTACGCGAAGCCGGACTTCGAGTACGTCACCAGGGCCGAGCTGCTGGGCGCCCCCCGGGAAGCAGTCGCCGCGTTGGACCTCGCGCTGGATTCAGGGACGCCCTCCCCGGAGAAGGCCTACGCGGACTTCTTCGTCGCGCGGGACGCCGCCCTCCCCATGCACTCGGCGCTCGAGCACCAGAAGGCGGAGCGCGACGCGGGCATGGTGTTCCGGGCGATCGCGAAGGCGGCATGCATCGGCGATGACTGCCAGTTCGACCCGTCCCTCGCGGAGATCCACGCCACCGGGGCGGCGGTGCATTTCGTCCTCCAGCAGGCAGGCGCCTCGGAGCTTCAGCCGACCGCGGACGCGGCCGCCTTGGAGCTGCTGTCGAAGCTGCTCGAATCCCCCGCCAATACCACTCAAGCCTGGACCCGGTACCGTGCGAGCATCGTCGATGCGGAGGACTCGGTCCTGTACCGGTTGCTCGAGGACACGGGTGTCGGTCGCCCGACCCTCTCGCAGGTCGCTCAGGCGTCCAGGCTCAGCGGGGCGACGCTGGGGCTCGTCATGTTGGAGTTGATCCTCAAGGACGGCTCCGGCAGCTCCCCGGAAGCCATCACGCAGTCCGTCGACCGGGCCTTTGCGAACTACACCGTGGAGCTGACCGGCGCGGCCGCCCCCAACCTCCAAGCCGCCGGCGCCAGCGCAAAGCCGGCCCTGACGCTGATGCTCATCACCCAGGAGGCCGCGCGCCCGTAGCGCATCCCCGCATCCCAGGGGCGGCAAGCGGTAGAGCCGCCCCTGGGTGACCTCAGCCCGCTTGCCCCCGCTCCTCCCGCCGCAGCGCGCGGTCCAGCACGAAGGTCCCGAACGGCACCAGCGACGCGCCGAACGCCGCGAGCGAACGGCGCGCCGTCCAGCCGTGCTCGGAGGCCGCGCGGAACAGGGACGACACGAAGAGCAGGAAGAGGAGCCCGTGGACGCTTCCGGCGACCCTCACCGCCACGGGCTGCCCCAGCAGGTACTTCACCGGCATCGCGATGAAGAGCAGCCCCAGGAAGGACATCCCCTCCAGGAAGGCCACCCACCGCAGCTGTCGCAGCGCACTCATGTGTCCACCCAGGGCCAGCGCGGCCGGAAGATCATCAACACCAGGACGAGGAAGAACGGCACGGCCGCCATCAGCGCGCCCGCTAGCGTGCGCCGCTCACGGGACGCCATGGCCACCAGCGCCAGCTGCGACACCAGCGACAGCGCCAGCCCGCCCGATATCCACGCCTCCGTCAACGCGAGCTGGAACTGGAGCGTGAGCAGGTAGCCCGCCGTCCACGTCACCACCAGCCCCGGCGACGCGATGGCGTGCACCGCGCGCTTGCGCTCCCGCGACGTCGTCGCGGCCAGCGCCCCCACGAGCCCGCCCCCGTACAGCACCACGCCCACGAACTTCAGCAGGAGCAGCAAGCGGTAGATCAACACGCGGCACCCTCACCATGCATCCGTCACCCACCCCGCCCATATGCCATGCGCGCCCCCAGCGCCGTGAGTGGCGGAAACGCCATCTTTCGACGACTTCCCGCCACACCCCCTCCTGGCGGGAACACCCCGGTCCTGGCATCTTCCCGCCATGCACACCGTGGCCATCGTCGCGCTGGATGGAGTGGTGCCCTTCGACCTCTCGATCCCCACCGAGGTCTTCCGCCACGTGCGGCTGCCCTTCGGCGGCCCCGGCTACCAGGTCCGCGTCTGCGGCCTGACCCCGGAGGTCCACGCGGGCGCGTTCCGGGTGAAGACCCACCATGGCCTGGGCTCACTGGCGCGCGCGGACACCATCTTCCTGCCCGGCATCATGGACCTCTCCGCGCCCGTCCCTCCCGCGCTCCTGAAGGCGCTCCGCGCGGCGGCGGGCCGGGGCACGCGCATCGCGTCCATCTGCACCGGGGCGTTCCTGCTGGCCGCGACGGGGCTGCTCGACGGGCTGCGCGCGACCACGCACTGGATGGCCACGGAGGAGCTGGCCCGGCGCCACCCCGCCATCCAGGTGGATCCGAACGTCCTCTACGTCGACAACGGCCAGCTCCTCACCTCCGCGGGCGCGGCGGCGGGGCTGGACCTCTGCCTGCACGTGGTGCGGCGCGACCACGGCGACGCGGTGGCGGCGGACGCGGCGCGGCTGGCCGTGATGCCGCTGGAGCGGGACGGCGGCCAGTCCCAGTTCATCACCCACGTGCCCCCCGCTCCCGAAGGCGCGTCGCTGGAGCCGCTCCTGCACTGGATGGAGGACCACCTGCACCGGCCCCTCACGCTCCAGTCCCTCGCCCGGAAGGCCGCCATGAGCGAGCGAACCCTGAGCCGCCACTTCCGGGAACAGACCGGCACCACGCCCCTCCAGTGGCTCCTCCACGCCCGCGTGCGCCGCGCGCAACACCTGCTGGAGACCACCGGCCAGTCCGTGGAGGCCATCGCGCAGAAGGTGGGCTTCGGCTCGGTCACCACCTTCCGCGAACACTTCCAGCGCTTCGTCGCCACCAGCCCCCTCGCGTACCGCCGTGCGTTCCGCGGAGGCCTGGAGGGCCTCAGTGCTGGTGGCCGAAGCGCACCTGCACCTCCGGGTGGGCGGCGACGAACGCGCGCAGCTTCTTGAAGCTCTCCACGCTCCGGGGCCCGTCCTGCGTGAAGGTGCCCGGCTCCACGTCGTGCTCCCAGCCCCAGCGCGTGTGGCTGGCGTCGCCCAGCAGCAGCACCGGCCCCTTCGTGGAGCGCACGAGGTACGCGGTGCTGCCCGGCGTGTGCCCCGGCACCCAGAGCGCCCACACGGACGCGTCCCCGAAGACGTCCACCGCGCCGTCGAAGAGGCCCTTCGGGTCGGCCGTGTAGTTCCACTCCGACAGCGCCGGCTTGCCCTCCAGCGCGCGGTCCGTGGCGCCCTGCACCACCAGGTTCACGAAGGCGCGGCTGCCCGCCTCGCCCGGGCCGGTGAAGACGGGCGTCCCCGCCGGCGCGTCCGCCATGCCGGTGATGTGGTCCGGGTGCAGGTGCGTGAGGAAGACCCCGGCGAGCGGCTGGGGCTGCTTCGCCAGCCACTCGCCCAGCGGCACCAGCACCGTCATCTTCTCCATGTGCATCGCGCTGGCCACCATGCCGCGCATCGCCGAGCGCTCCGGCGCGTCCCGCAGCGCCGTCTCCACCCCGGTGTCCACGATGTACAGCCCTCGCGTCGGGTGGCGCAGCGCGTGGAAGAAGACCTGCGCGGGCTCGTCCCCGTCCTCCAGGTGCGCCGCCTTCGCCGTGGGGTGGTCCAGGTTGATGAGGCCGCCGCGCGCCACGGCCCAGTCGCACGACGTCACGGTCTCCAGCTCCACCGGGCCCGGCACGTCCAGCTGCGCGAGCAGCGCGTCCGCGGGCCGCGTCACGCCGAGCGCGGACTTCTGGACGCCGTGGGAGGACGTGGCGCAGCCGGTGGTGAAACCCACGACGGACAGACAGAGCGCGAGCAGCGACGACTTCATGGCGGGGACTCCTCGTTGTTCTTGCCGGACCCGGGGCAGCACCCGAGGCATCGGGCGTTCGGGACAGGCGGCAGGATGCGGAATGCGCCCGTGGATGGAAATTGGCGAAAACTGCATGATGCCATCCATTCATGGATATCTCCTGGGACGACACCCGGCTGTTCCTCGCCATCGCGGAGACGGGCAGCTTCAGCGCGGCCGCGCGGCGGCTGCGCATTGGCCAGCCCACGGTGAGCCGGCGGCTGGCGGCGCTGGAGTACGCGGTGGGCTCGGCGCTGTTCCGCCGGAGCGTGGACGGCGCGGCGCTCACGTCCGCGGGGGAGCGGCTGCTGGTGCCCGCGAAGAAGATGGCGGAGTGGGCCGGGGAGCTGCACCGCGCGGCGGAGTCCGCGGACAGCTCCCCCCGGGGCATCGTGCGCGTGACGGCCACGCCCTACCTGAGCTTCGACTTCATGGCCCCCTTCGCCGCCTTCGTGGCGCGGAAGCACCCGGGCCTGCGCCTGGAGGTGCAGTCGCAGATTCAATACCTGGACCTGGGGCGCGGCGAGGCGGACCTCGCGCTGCGCGGACGGCCTCCCGCCAGCGCGGACCTCAAGCTCGTGGACACGCTGGAGGTCCCCAACAGCGTCTTCGTGTCCAGGGCCCTCAAGGCCCGGCTGCCAAGGAAGGTGACGCTCCAAGAGCTGCCCTGGGTGGCCTGGGCGCCGCCCTTCGAGGCCGTCCCGCCCAACCCCCAGCTGGAGTCGATGATCCCCGGCTTCAGCCCGTCCTTCACGGCGGACAGCTACCTGGTGATGCTCGCGGCGGCGGAGGCCGGCCTGGGCGCGATGGTGATGGCGCGCATGGCGCACCGCTTCACCCGCCCGACGCAGCTCGTCCCCCTGGAGCTGGACCTGGGCCCGTTCGCCCGGAGCCAGACGCACCTCGTGTGCGCGAGGTCCGCGCTGGACATTCCCCGCGTGCGGCGCGTGTCGGAGCTGCTGTTGGAGGAGTTCCAACGGATTCGCGTGGGTCGATGAAAACCCACAACGGCCAGCAGCCCGCGTATTGTCCCCGCCATGCAATCCACCCGACCCGCCGCCGCATCCTACGTCCTCATCGACGCCGAGAATGTCGACTGGGCCGTCTCCAACATCGTCGGGCGCAAGCCCGAGCCCCAGGACCGGGTGCAGTTCGACCGGCTCGTCGCCTTCTGCGACACCTACTTCCCCAAGCCCGTGCGCTGCGTGGTGGTGCTCAACGCACGCGGAGAGCAGCTGCCGGACGCGATGATTGGCTTCGTGCGCGCGCTGAAGTCCGCGGGCTGTGAGGTGGCGCTGCTGCACGGCCGGCCGGACCAGAAGGTCGTGGACCTGGGCATCCTCAAGCTGCTGGAGAACATCCGCACCCAGCGCCCGGGCGCGGCGGTGGGCCTGGCCAGCCACGACGGCGCGGACTTCGCGGAGGCGCTCAAGCCCCTGCTGGAGGAGAAGCGCCAGGTCGCCGTGCTGGGCCTGCGCGAGTACGTGAGCCAGCGCTTCCGCGAGCTCACCCCGCTGGGCCTGAAGGTCGTGGACCTGGAGCTCAACGCCCGCGTCTTCCAGCGTCCCCTGCCCCGGCTGCTGCCGGTCAACGTGGACGAGTTCGATCCCACGCTGTTCGTCTAGTCGCGGTTCCCACTCCGGAGTCCGTCCATGTCATCCGAGTCCGTCCCCCGGCGCGGCGCCATGTCCGCTTCCCTGCACGCCCTGCTGGAAGCGGAGTGGCAGTACTCCCTCCAGCAGTACCCCACCTATGCGTCGCTGCTGGGGGACCGGCGCTGGAATGACAGGTGGGACGACCTGAGCCTCGCCGCGCTGGAGGCGGACCACCGGCACAGCCACGACGTGCTGCGCCGGCTCCAGGACGTGGACCGCGCCGCGCTGGACAGCGACGCGGACCGGCTGCACCTGGACCTCTTCCGCCGGATGCACGAGACGTGGATTGAAGAGTACGGGGTGAAGGCGCACCTCCTGCCCCTCAACCAGCTGGGCGGCCTGCCGGAGGGGCTCAAGCAGCCGCCGGGGCTCCAGACGGCGTACCAGCTGGCGGACACCCTGCGCTTCGAGACGGTGCGGGACTACGAGGACTGGGTGAAGCGGCTGGAGGGCTTCGGCGCCTACGCGGATCAAGTGGTGGCGCTGATGCGCGAGGGCATGCGCCAGCACCGCATCCACCCGCGCATCGTGCTCCAGCGCATCCCGCCGCAGCTGGAGCGGCAGGTGGTGAAGGACCCGACGCAGAGCGGCTTCTACGGCCCCTTCACCCGCATGCCCAGTGACATCCCGGCGGAGGACGCGCGGAGGCTCCAGCAGGCGGGCCGTGACGCCATCGCGAACACCGTGGTGCCCGCGTTGAAGCGCGCGCTGGACTTCGTCACCACGGAGTACCTGCCCGCCGCCCCGGAGACGGTGGGCGTGTGGCAGTTCCCGGACGGCGAGGCCATGTACGCGGTGCTCGTGCGCCGGCACACGACGACGCGGCTGACGCCCGAGGAGATCCACGCGATGGGGCTCTCGGAGGTGAAGCGGCTGCGCGCGGAGCTGGACGCGGTGATGGCCCGCACGGGCTTCACCGGCACGCGGCAGGCCTTCTTCGAGAAGCTGCGCACGGAGGTGCGCTTCTACGAGCCCACGGGTGAGTCGCTGCTCGCGCGCTACCGGGCGCTGACGAAGCGCATCGACCCGCTGCTCCCCCGGCTGTTCCGGACGATGCCCAAGAAGTCCTACGTCGTCGAACCCATCCCGGAGGCCATGGCCCCGGACGTGACGACGGCCATCTACTTCCCGGCCTCCGCGGACGGCTCGCGCCCGGGCACCTTCCAGGTGAACCTCTACCGGCCGGAGACGCGGCCCGTCTGGGAGATGGTGCCCCTGACGCTGCACGAGGCCATGCCCGGCCACCACCTCGCGCTGGCCCTGGCCTCCGAGCAGCCCGACGTGCCGGACTTCCGCCGCTTCACGTCCTACGTGGCCTTCGACGAGGGCTGGGCGCTCTACGCCGAGTCGCTGGGCGACGAGCTGGGCCTCTACGACGACCCGTACGACAAGTTCGGCCAGCTCGCCTACGAGATGTGGCGCGCGGTGCGGCTGGTGGTGGACACCGGCCTGCACGCGAAGCGGTGGACGCGGAAGCAGGCGCTGGACTTCTTCATGGAGAACGCGCCGCGCCAGGAGCTGGACATCACCAACGAGGTGGACCGCTACATCGCGTGGCCGGGCCAGGCCCTGGGCTACAAGGTCGGCCAGCTGCGGATCCGCGCCCTGCGCGACCGGGCGGAGGCCCGGCTGGGCCAGCGCTTCGACGTGAAGGCCTTCCATGATCAGGTGCTGCTGACGGGCTCGCTGCCGCTGGACGTGCTGGAGGCGAAGATCGACGCGTGGGTGGCGCGGGAGTCCGCGTGAAGCGTCCGCTCGTCGCCGGGCTGGTGCTGGGGGGCGTGGCCCTGCTGGCGATGGCGGCCTGGGTCGCGGTGCGCAGCGCGCGCTACATCTCCCAGGAGGTGCACCCGCCCCGGCAGCCGGTGGGGAGCCCTCCGCGGGAAGCGGAGCTCGCCGGGCTGCGGGACGTGGCGTTCCAGGACCGCGACGGCCTCCAGCTCAAGGGCTGGTACCTGCCGCCGCGCGACGGGGCGCTCGTCGTCCTGGTCCATGGCCTGTCAGGCAACCGCACGCAGCTGCTGCCCGAGGCCCGGTTCCTGGCGCGGGCCGGGTACGGGCTGGTGCTCTTCGACCTGGGCGCCCATGGGGAGAGTGACGGGACGGTCTCCACCTACGGGGACCGCGAGGCGGCCCAGGTGCGGGCGGCGGTGGACTTCGCCACGCGCCAGCCGGAGGTGGACGCGAAGCGCATCGGCGCGCTCGGGTTCTCGCTGGGGGGCTATTCCGTCCTGAAGGCCGCAGCGGAGGATCCGCGCCTCAAGGCCGTGGTGGTGGAGGCCGCGGCCGTCGCTCCCGCGCAGGCGCTCCAGGATGAATTGGGGCACTGGGGCCCCCTGGGCCTGTGGCCGGCGCTGGGGGTGATGAAGCGCGCGGGCGTGGACGTGAACGCCGTGCAGCCCGCGCGGGACATGGCCGCGCTGGCGGGCCGCCCCGTCCTGCTGGTGGCCGGCGCGAGGGACCCCTGGGTGCCGGACGCCGCGCTGGAGCACCTGCTGCGTCAGGGTCAAGGCCCCTGGGAGAAGTGGCGCGTCCCGGGGGCGGGGCACGAGAGCTACCTCCAGGCCGCGCCGGAAGAATATCCGCGCCGGGTGCTGGCCTTCTTTTCGCGCTTTCTCTGAATGCGAAGAAGAGAGAGCGGCCAAGGGGCCGCCCGGCGGTAGGGAATCTGCCCGGGCGCGATCATTCCTTTCCAGACATGGCATGCTCAGGGGCTGGGCAGGTCCGACCTTCCCATCCTCTTCCATTTCAAAAGTTCGGGACCAGAAGGTCGGATGGCCCTGGGGGATATGTCCGTGGACGCAGCGCTCATGCAGACAGTGGTGGCGCGTTTCACCGCGCAAGCGTCCCGGACGCCTGACGCGGAGGCGGTCCGGTTCGAGGGGGCGGGGCTGACGTACGCGGCGCTGGACCGTCGCTCCAACCAGCTCGCGCACCACCTGCGGAGCCTGGGCGTCACCACGGACGTGCTCGTCGGCGTGTGCCTGGAGCGGTCGGTGGAGATGGTGGTGGCGGTGCTGGCCGTGCTCAAGGCGGGCGGCGCGTATCTGCCATTGGACCCGGCCTATCCCGCGCCGCGTCTGGCCTTCATGCTGGAGGACGCGAAGGCGCCGGTGCTGCTCACCCAGGCGGGGCTGCGCGCGGGCCTGCCCGCCTTCGCGGGTCCGGTGCTGTGCCTGGATGAAGCCCCTGCCCTCTTCGCCTCCGACGCCCCGGCCTCGGCGGTGGACGCGTCGAGCCTGGAGGGGCTGGCCTACGCCATCTACACGTCGGGCTCCACGGGGACGCCCAAGGGCGTGGCCATGGGACACCGGCCGCTCGCCAACCTCATCGCGTGGCAGCGGGGCCAGTCCATCGCGGGGCCGGGCACGCGCACGCTGCAGTTCTCCCCGCTGTCCTTCGACGTGTCGTTCCAGGAGCTGTTCGGCACCTGGTGCTCCGGCGGGACGCTGGTGCTGGTGCGGGACGCGCTGCGGCTGGACGCCGTGCTGCTGCTGCGGCTGCTGGCGGAGGAGCGCGTGGAGCGGCTGTTCCTGCCCTTCATCGCGCTGCAGAGCGTGGCGGAGATCGCCACCTCGCACCAGCAGGTGCCGCCGTCCCTGCGCGAGGTCGTCACCGCGGGCGAGCAGCTCCAGGTGACGCACCACCTGCGCGCGTTCTTCGCCGCGCTGCCGGGCTGCGCGCTGCACAACCACTATGGCCCGTCGGAGACGCACGTCGTCTCCAGCTACGTGCTCCGGGGCCCCCCGGACGCGTGGCCCGCGCTGCCGCCCATTGGCAAGGCGGTGGACGGCTGCGAGCTCTGGGTGCTGGACGAACAGAAGAAGCCCGTGCCGCCCGGGGAGTCCGGCGAGCTGTACCTCGCGGGCGTGTGCCTGGCGCGGGGCTATCTGCACCGCGAGGCGCTGACGGCGGAGCGCTTCGTGCCGCACCCGCTCAAGCCCGGCACCGGCGAGCGCGCGTACAAGACGGGCGACCTGGCGCGCGTGCTGCCGGACGGCACGCTGGAGTTCCTGGGCCGCATCGACGGCCAGGTGAAGGTGCGCGGCTACCGCATCGAGCTGGGCGAGATTGAGGTCGCGCTCGGCGGCCACCCGGCGGTGAAGCAGGTGGCGGTGGTGGCGCGCGAGGACGTGCCCGGCGACAAGCGGCTGGTCGCCTACGTCGTCCCGGACGGCACGCTGGAGCACGCGGCCGGGACGCTGCGGCGCCACCTGTCCACGCGGGTGCCGGACTACATGGTGCCCTCCGCGTTCGTCCTGCTGGAGGCCCTGCCGCGCACGCCCAGCGGCAAGATTGACCGCCGCGCCCTGCCCGCCCCGCTGCCCACGCGGCCGGAGCTGCAGCAGGCGTTCGTC
>NZ_JBKGHJ010000132.1:0-17824 GCF_046520365.1 Corallococcus sp. 4LFB | reverse complement strand
CGGCGGCCGGACGGTGCCAGCGCGCGGGGCGCACCACGACGGCGTCGCGGGGCGTGGCGGCGGCGACCTCGTACAGCTGCTCCTCCAGCAGGGCCTCCTCCTGGAGCAGCCGCGCGCACGGCTCGCACGTGAGCGTGTGGGCCTCCAGCTCCGCCCCGGCTTCGGGCGGCAGCGCGCCCAGCAGGTACTGCTCCGTGCGGTCGCGGGTGAGGTGGGGCGTGGGCCTGGTCATGGTTTTTCCTCTTCGAGCGCGGTGCGCAGCTTCTTGCGGACCTCGCACAAAATCTGTCGCACGCGCTGGACGGACAGCCCGACGCGGGAGGCGACCTCGGCATGGGGAAGCCCCTGGCCGTCACAGGCCAGGAGGAAGACGTTGCGCGCGCCCGGGGACACCTGCTCCAGCGCGTCGCGCGCCCGGGCCAGCTGCTCCTCCGACAACAGGCGCTTCTCCGCGGACTGCGCGGGGTCCACCGGCTGCTGGCGCTCCGGCAGGTCCTCCACCGTGCCGTCCACCGACTCGCGCCGCGTGCGCCGGGCGTCATCCGACGCCAGGAACGCCGCCTGGGTGAGCGCGAGGTAGGGCAGGCTCAGCTCCGTGAGCAGGCCCCGCTGCTGCTGCTGGACTGAGCCGCGCCCACGTCTCCTGCGCCAGCTCCCGCGCCCGGTCCACCCGGATGCCCCGCGCGAGCAGCGACACCACCACCCGGCGCTGGTGCCGCGCGATGAGCGCGTCCCACGCGGCCCGCTCTCCCGCCAGCGCGCGCCGGGACAGGCCTCCTCGTCCGGCGCCGCCGGCCGCGCGACCCTGTCTGTGCCCTGCCGTGACTGGAGGGTCGTCATCCCCAAGCCCTGTACGGCTGCATCCATGCCGTCTTCCCGTTGCGAGCCGCGCTCGTCTCCCGGGGACCGTTGCTGCCCCGGGCTCCCGGGGAAACGCGCCTCCGGGCCGGGCATATCGACGGAAAGGGGCAAGGGTGGCCCGGGGTGGGGGAATGTCAGTTGGTGGCGGGGCTCTCGCCGGAGGCCCACGGATGGGAGGAGACGCGCACGACGCCCTGGCAGCGGGCACACACCCGGCCCTCGGCGTCCATCAGCTTCGCGGAGGCGAAGACGGTGGACGGGCCGCCGTTGTCGATGACGGCCTCCACCCGGAGGTGGTTGCCGGTGGCGGGGCGCTCGAAGCTCATGGACAGCTGGACGGTGGCGCAGCGGCGGGTGGGGTCCCTGAGCGCCGGGGTGCAGCCGATGGCGAAGTCGAAGAGGGCGGAGAGCACGCCGCCGTTGACGGCGGAGGCCCCCAGGCCGCCCCGGTGCTGCGGCTGCACCTCCGGAAGCTCCACCACCACCACCTTGCGCCCTTCCGGGAAGGACATCCGGGCGCCGAAGTGGCGCAGCGTGAGGCTCTGGTTGAAGAGCTCCGCGAAGCGGTCGAGCTGGGCCTGGGACGGAGAGGATGGGGCGACGGACGGGGTGTCGGACATGGCGGTGGGCCCTCCTTATAGCCCACGCTCCTGCCTGTCCCGGGGGCGGACGGCCCGGCGTGCGCCAGGGTTGGCGGAAGACCCGGCACCGGCGTGCGAAAGACGTTAGAAGGCGGGGTTCTTCCCCCCGGTGGAAACCCCCGTGAACGCGCACGAAACCGCCCTCCTCGAAGACTTGAACCCGCCCCAGGCGGACGCCGTGCTCCACGGCGACGGCCCCCTGCTCGTGCTGTCGGGCGCCGGCAGCGGCAAGACGCGCGTCATCACCCGCCGGGTGGCCCACCTGGTGAAGGTGCGCCGCGTCTTCCCCTGGCGCATCCTGGCCGTCACCTTCACCAACAAGGCCGCGCGCGAGATGCGCGAGCGCCTCACCCAGCTCTTGGGCGCGCAGGCCAACGACCTGGTGGTGAGCACGTTCCACTCGGCGGCGGCCATGATTCTGCGCCGCGAGGCGGAGGCCGTGGGCCTCACCCGGTCCTTCGTCATCTACGACGACAGCGACCAGCTCAGCCTGGTGAAGCGCGCCATGCGCGACGCGGGCGTGGAGCCGGTGATGCAGCCGCGCGAAATCCTCCACCGCATCGACCAGGAGAAGAACGCCGCGCGGCTGCCGGAGGACATGCGCGTGGAGCAGGAGGACGTGCGCGGGCAGATCGTCAAGCGCGTGTACGCGGGCTACCAGAAGCTCTTGCGCGCGGCGAACGCGGTGGACTTCGGGGACCTGCTGCTCTTGCTCGTGAAGCTCTTCCGCGACCGGCCGGACGTGCTGGAGCGCTACCGCACGCGCTTCACGCACGTGCTGGTGGACGAGTTCCAGGACACCAACCCCGTGCAGTACGCGCTCCTGCGCCAGCTCGCGCCGCCGCCGTCCGCGAACCTGGTGGTGGTGGGCGACGACGACCAGTCCATCTACCGCTGGCGCGGCGCGGACGTGGACAACATCCTCCAGTTCCCCTTGCAGTACCCGGGCGCGACGGTGGTGAAGCTGGAGCAGAACTACCGCTCCGACCAGAACATCCTCACCGCCGCGCACGAGGTCATCTCCAAGAATCCGCGCCGCATGGCGAAGAAGCTCTGGAGCGAGCGGCCCAAGGGGGAGAACCTGGAGCTGCTCCTGCACCGCGACGAGCGCGCGGAGGCGCAGGAGGTGGCCCGGCGCATCCTGGCCCTCCAGCGCGAGGGCTTCATCAAGTTCTCCAGCATGGCGGTGTTCTACCGGACCAACGCGCAGAGCCGCGTGCTGGAAGAGGCGCTGCGGCTGGCGCGCGTGCCGTACCAGCTGGTGAGCGGGCGCAGCTTCTACGACCGCGCGGAGGTGCGTGACGCGTCCGCGTACCTGCGGCTGATGGTGAACCCGCGCTCGGACGCGGACCTGCTGCGCGTGCTCAACGTGCCGGCGCGCGGCATCGGTGACACCACCGAGGAGCGGCTGACGGACTTCGCGAACGAGCAGGGCCTGAGCCTCTACGAGGCCCTGGGCGAGCGCCACCGCATCCCCTCCCTCAACGCCACCGCGCAGAAGCGGCTGGGCGGCTTCCACCAGCTGCTCCAGTCGCTGCACGCCTTTTCGCTGACGGCGAAGGACGCGGCGGGCGCGGTGGACCAGATGCTGAAGGAGTCCAGGCTCGTGGAGACGCTCGTCGCCGAGGGCAGCGACGAGGCGCTCACCCGCGCGGAGAACCTGAAGGAGCTGCTGGGCGCGGCGCAGGAGTTCGACCTGAAGCGCGCGTCCGACATGGTGGCCGCCGCCCAGGCGGTGGAGGCGCGCGAGGAGGAGGCGCCGGAGGGCGTGGACTCCGCGCCGCTCACCGCGGACGTGCCGCCGCTGCAGGCCTTCCTGGAGCAGATCAGCCTGGTGGGGGAAGCGGACGCGGAGGTGAGCGAGGGGCGCGTGGCGCTGATGACGCTGCACGCGGCCAAGGGCCTGGAGTTCGACGCGGTGTTCCTCACCGGCCTGGAGGAGGGCGTCTTCCCGCACTCGCGCGCGCTCAAGAGCGACGACCCGGACGGCGGCGAGGAGATGGCCGAGGAGCGCCGCCTCTGCTACGTGGGCTTCACCCGCGCGCGCAAGCGGCTCTTCGTGAGCCTGGCGCAGTGCCGCTCCCTCTTCGGCGAGCTCAAGTACAACCCGCCCAGCCGCTTCCTCGCGGACGTGCCGCAAGCACTCTTCGGCTTCAAGGAGAACGACCTGCCGCCCCCGCCGCGCGCCGCCGCCATGCCCCAGCGCCGCCGCAACTGGGACGACGACGAGACGGGGCCGCGCGTGGACCGCAGCTATTCACAGGCGTCGTCGGACATGGACGGCGTGGGCGGCGACGTGCGCGGCATGCGCGTGCGGCATGAACAGTTCGGCTCCGGCCGAATCGTCGCCGCGGAAGGGTCCGGCCCCAACGCCAAGGTCACCGTGGAGTTCGGCGGGAACGTGGGCCTCAAGCGCGTCATCGCGCGCTTCCTCATCCCGGGCTGAGGGCCAGGCTGAGGGCCGGGCCGGCCGATGGATCCGGTGTCGACAGCCGTTTCCAGTATCCATGTGACAGGGAGCCCGGCCGGCCGGTGTACGGATTGACTTCCTGACGGCTCCCCAGTGGGATGGCCTCCAACGAACGGAGGCGCTTCCCCCCATGGCGCGACGTCGACACTGGATGAGTTCCGCGTTGGTCGCGGCCTCCCTGAGTTTCCTGACTGCCTGCGAAGGCCAGATTTCTGACGCGGCGAATCCGCGCAATCCTGGCTCTGGTGGCGGCAACCCGGACGGCACGAACAATCCCCCTCCGGCGGTGGAGCAGCCGGCGCGCTCGGTGCGCGTCGCGCGGCTGACGCATGCGCAGTGGGTGAGCAGCGTGAAGGACCTGCTCAAGCTGGACGCGGCGCCCACGGCGCTGGCGCAGACGTTCCGCGCGGACCGTCCCAGAGCGGCTTCCTCTTCGACAACGACGCCCGCGCGCTGTCGGTGGATGAGGCGCTGTGGGGCGCGTACCAGCGCGCGGCGGCGGACCTGGCCGGGCAGGTGGCCACGGACGCGACGAAGCTGGGCAAGCTGCTTCCTCCCGGCAGCACCACGGACGAGGCGCGCGCGAAGGCGTTCGTGGAGTCCTTCGGCCTGCGCGCCCTGCGCCGCCCGCTGAGTGCGGACGAGGTGGAGGCGTACCTGGCGCTGTACCGCAAGGGCCCGCAGGCGTACCCGGCGATGGCGGCGTTCCAGGGCGGCCTGCGGATGGTGCTGGAGGGCTTCCTCCAGTCGCCCCTGTTCCTCTACCGCGTGGAGCGCAGCACGCAGGCGGCGGACGGGAAGGTGCCGCTGGACGCGTTCGAGGTGGCCTCCCGGCTGAGCTACGCGCTCTGGAACTCCATGCCGGACGACGCGCTGTTCGCCGCCGCTCAGGAAGGCCTGCTGGCGAAGCGCGAGGGCGTGGCCGCCGAGGCGCGCCGGATGATGGCGGACCCCCGGGCGCGCGGCGTGGTGGACGCCTACCACCAGGTCGTCTTCGACGTGCCCCGCTACGGGCGCATCCTCCCCAACCCCACGCGCTTCCCCAACGTCACCGCGAAGCTGGCGGAGTCCGCGGCGAAGGAGAACGCCCTCTTCGTGGAGGACGTCGTCTTCGGGCGCAAGGGCCGCTTCGCGGACCTGCTCACGTCGCGCGACACCTTCGTCAACGACGAGCTGGCGCGCATCTACGGCCTCACCGGGACGTTCACCTCCGCCTTCGTGCCGGTGACGCTGGACGGCACGCAGCGGCGGGGCGTGCTCACGCAGGTGGGCTTCCTCGCGTCGCACGCGACGTCGGTGGACCCGGACCCCATCCACCGGGGCGTGTTCCTGTCGGAGCACCTGCTCTGCCAGAAGATTGGCGCGCCGCCGGCCAACATCCCCGCGCTGCCCGCGCCCAACGGCCGCACCAACCGCGAGGTGGTGGCGTCGCACACGGAAGGCCCTGGCACCGTGTGCGCGTCCTGCCACGCGACGCTCATCAACCCGCTGGGCTTCCCCTTCGAGAACTTCGACGCCGTGGGCGGCTACCGCACGACGGACAACGGGCACCCGGTGGACGCCTCGTCGTCGCCGGGCATCGGCGGGCAGAAGGTGCCGGTGAAGGACGCGCTGGACCTGGCGGACGCGCTCGCGAACGCGCAGGCGGTGCACGCGTGCTACGCGCGCCACTGGGTGGAGTTCCTCAGCGGACGCCCCGCGGCGGCGGAGGACGACGCGCTGGTGCAGCGGCTGGGCAAGCTGTCGCAGGCGGACAGCTGTCCATCGTGGACCTGGTCGTGGAGGTCGTGACGGGCGTGGGCTTCGTGAATCGCCACCCGGAGGAGCTGCCGTGAAACTGAGCCGTCGACGCGTGTTGCAGGGCCTGGGTGGCGTCGTGCTGGGCCTGCCGGTGCTGGAGGGGCTGCTGCCCCGGAAGGCCCAGGCGGCGGAACCCGGCGCGCTGCCCTACGCCATCTTCCTTCGTCAGGCGGATGGCGTGGCCGCCGCGCAGACCACCTCCGAGCTGGGCACCGAGCCGGAGCGCTTCTGGCCGGAGCCGCTGGGCAACCTCACCACCACCACGCTCGCGGGCAAGTCGCTGCTGGAGCTGGCGGACCACCGCGCGCGCCTGCTGGTGGTGCGCAACGTCAACATGAAGGACTACAACTACGGGGACGGCCACGCCCGGGGCGCGCTCCAGTGCCTCACCGCGCGGGCCCGCCGTGGAGGCGCGGGCGGTAACTCGGAGGCCTCCGGCGAGTCGCTGGACCACCGCATCGGCCGCGAGCTGAACCCGCAGAAGCGCGACTCGCTCTTCCTCTACGCGGGCAGGGCCGGCGGGTGGCTGGGCGGCCCCTGCATCTCCCACCGGGGCAGCGCCTCGCGCCGGGCCGCGCTGCATGACCCGTGGGTGGCCTACCAGACCATGGTGGGCGGCCCCGGAGGCCTCACGCCGGAGGCGCGCGAGCAGCTGCTGGTGCGCCAGAAGAGCCTCAACGACCTGGTGTCGGGCCAGCTCAAGGCGCTCCAGTCGCGGCCGGAGCTGAGCAGCACGGACCGGCAGCGCCTGGACCTGCACCTGTCCAACGTGCGCGACCTGGAGGTGGCCCTGAGCTGCCGCGCCCGCGCGGACGAGGAGCTGCGGCTCCAGAATGAGGCGCCCGGCTACAACAGCACGGACGGCGACAAGGTGCTGGCCTCGGTGCGGCTGCACATGGACATCGCGGTGCTGGCGGTGGCGTGCGGCACCACGCGCTCGGTGGCCATCCAGGTGGGGGACGGCAACGACGGCTCCACGCGCTACCGCGACCCCACGACGGGGCAGCTGATGGAGAACTTCCACTACATCTCCCACCGCCGGCTGTCGCACGACGCGCAGGGCAGCGTCATCGCCGGGTCGGACCTGCTGCACTCGCGCGTGGACGCGCAGTTCGCGCAGACCTTCAACTACCTGCTGGACCGGCTGGCGGCCTACTCGATGCCGGACGGCAAGAAGCTGGTCGACCAGGGCGTGTCCGTCTGGTTCAACGACCTGGGCAACGGGCCGGCGCACTCGGCGCGCAACGTGCCCTTCATCCTGGCGGGCAGCTGCAACGGCTACCTCAAGCAGGGCGTGGCGGTGACCGTGGCCAGCGGCAACAGCAACCCCAACCTCAACAGGATGCTCAACACGATTGGCGCCGCGGTGGGCCTGAAGAACGCGGCCGGGGGCCCGCTGGATGACTTCGGCGACCCGGCGCTGCCCAAGGGCCTGCTGACGGAGCTGCTGGCCTGAGCGGCCGTTGACCCGATTTGCCTCCGCCTTTCCTCCTTTGTTTTCGAACAGAGGAGGAAGGGATGTTCCCAGCAATCCGCAGGGCCTTCACCGCATCGCTCGCTTTCGTCTCCCTGCTGTCCGCCGGTCCGGCGGCGGCGCACGGCTCCATGGAAGTTCCCCTGAGCCGCGTCTACGGATGTTTCAAGGAAGGGCCGGAGAGTCCGAAGTCCGCCGCGTGCAAGGCCGCGGTGCAGGCCGGTGGGACGCAGGCGCTGTATGACTGGAACGGCGTCCGGCAGGGCGCCGCCAACGGGCGCCACCGGGAGCTCATCCCCGACGGCAAGCTGTGCAGCGCGGCCAATGAGAGCCACAAGGGTCTGGACCTGGCGCGCACGGACTGGCCGTCCACGCTGCTCAGCCCGGACGGCAACGGCCGCTTCGAGTTCGTCTTCCACGCCACCGCGGTGCACGCCACGGGCTACTTCCAGCTCTTCGTGACGAAGGAGGGCTACAACCCGGCGCTGCCCCTGAAGTGGTCGGACCTGGAGGCGTCGCCCTTCTGCAACGTCACCAACGTGACCGCGGTGAACAACCGCTACCGGCTCGACTGCCCCTTCCCGGCGGCCCGCACGGGCGCGCACGTCATCTACGCCATCTGGCAGCGCGCGGACAGCCCGGAGGCCTTCTACGCCTGCACGGACGTGAAGTTCAGCGACACGCCGCCCCCGCCGGTGCTGTGGAAGGAGCTGGGCCAGGTGCAGGCGCGCGAGGATTTGCCCAAGGCGAGCAAGGTGACGTTCCGCCTCTTCGACAGCGCGGGCCGCGACGCCGAGTCCCATCCGCTGACGCTCGACGCGGCCACGCCCGCGGCCACGTGGATGTACCGGCTGGCGCAGCAGGTGAACGCGGGCTCCAGCCGCGTGCAGGTGGGCGTGCTCCAGACGACGGGCACCGTGACGCCGGTGCAGGACGCGCTGGGCAACCGCGTGTACGCGAAGGAGACGGGCTACACGTTCCAGGTGGACATCGAGAAGCCCTCCACCGGCGGCGACGGCGGCACCGGCGGGAGCGCGCAGTACAAGTACCCGGCGGGCATCGACAGCTACACGGCGGGCACGCTGGTGGAGGGCACGGACGGGCTGCTCTATCGCTGCAAGCCCTTCCCGTACTCCGGCTGGTGCAAGGGCGTGGCGTCGTACTACGCGCCGGGCACGGGCCTGGCCTGGCAGGACGCGTGGGAGCGCGTGCCGTAGCGCGCCTCGCGCCGGACATGGAACGGGCCGCCCTTCCAGCGGAGGCCCCGTGTCTCACGTGAAACACCCCCCGGAGGCCTCAGGGCGGAGCCGCCTTCACGGAGAAGGCCACCTCGCCCCGGGGTGGAATCTGGACCCTGCGGGGCGTGGTGAAGCGCTCCTCCGACTCCGGGTCGATGGGGCGGGCATCCAGGAGGTACTCGCCCGGTTCGATGCCCCGGGCGAGGAGGGTGCCCTGGGGGGCGAACTCGGTGTAGGGGAAGCCCACGGGACCCTCCGCGTACCGCAGCCGGATGAGGGCGGGCAGGGGCTTGCCGTCCGCGTCCTGGGCGGTGAGGCGCACCTTCGCGGCCAGGTCCATGGGCATGGCGAGCGTGTCCATGCGGGCCGTCACCTCGTGTTGGAGCGGGCGCGCACCTCTGGCCTTGAGCTCCAGGACGAAGGGCGGGGGAGGGAGCTGCGCCAGTGTGTAGCTCCCGTCTCGAGGGGCGACGCTCGGGGCCGCGCCATCGCACGGGCGAGGTCGGGGTCCGAGGGCTCCGTGAACCTCGCCTGGAGGGTCCCCACGTCGGGGAGGGCGGCGCCTGTCTCCGCGTCGTGGAGGACCAGCCGCAGCGTCCAGCCTGGATCCAGCGTCAGCAGGCCCAGGTCCACGTCCACGCCCTCCGTCAGGGGCACGTCGCGTTGCAGCGGGGTGAAGCCGGAGGACTGCACCGTGAGCGTCGCCGGCCCCGAGGTGTCGAAGGGAAGGTCGAACACGCCGTCCTGCCACGCCTCGGGCTGCGCTTGAGTCTGGAGTCCCGCGCCCTTCACCTGGAAGGAGGTGACGGCCTTGCCCCCTGGTTCCACGACGCGGCCCCGGAGGCGTCCGTCACGCTCCAGCACCAGCCGGAGCGGCGCCGCGCTGGAGTCCACCCACAGGCCGCCAGTCTCCGGGGAGGGCTCGCCTCCCTGCGAGCGCTCGGGGCGGAAGGAGTGGCCCGGCAGGGAGGCCCACAGCGCGTAGCGGGGCGCCACGAGCCCGCGCAGGGTGAAGCGTCCGTCCGGGCCCGTGCGGAGGCCGGGAGGACCGTCCTCGTCCGAGCCCCCGCCCCACCGCGACTCCTCCTCGTCGGGGAGCGTTGCGGTGATCGCGACGTCCGCGAGCGGCTGGCCCGCGCCATCCACCGCGATGCCGGAGCGCTCGCCGCCTGCTTCCATGCGCAGGGACACGTCCAGGTGTTCGCGCGCCTGGAACGCGATGGCCTGCGACACCGAGACCTCCATCAGGTCCCCCCGGATGGCGGCCTCCAGGAGGTACGAGCCCGGGGCAATCCCTTTCAACTGGAAGCGGCCCTGCTCATCCGTCTTGCCGCTACGCGGATCCTCGTCAGGTGTGTCCTCCGCGTCCTGCGTTTCCTTCAACAACGTCACGGTCGCATCCTGCAGCGGCAGTCCCCGTGGGTTGGTGACGGTGCCGGAGACGGAGGCGCCCCGGTCCAGCACCACCACGACGTCCCGCGAGGGGACGCGCACCTTGATGGCAAGACTCCGGAAGGACGGCTCCTCCACGAGCAGCCGCGCCGTCCCCGCGCGCTGGACATCCATGACGAAGCGCCCCATGGCATCCGAGCGCTGCGCGCCGCTGGAGAGGAGGTCGTCCCAGTCTCCCAGGCTGCCGGAGAGCTCCAGGCGGATGCCCTCGTGTGGAGCGCCCGACGTGTCGACGACGCGGCCCTCCACGCTCTTCGCGCGCCGGAGCGTGAAGTCCAGCCGCGCCATGCCCGGCTGGAGCTTCTGGGCCGTGACCTCCAGGTCGAGGTGATGCGGCACGAGGATCCGGAAGGTATGCGGCCCGGGACGCGTGGGCCCCATCCGGTAGCGGCCCGCGGCGTCCGTCACGGTGGCCGCTTCGGCGGCGAGGGGCCCGCCGTCCTCCCGGTAGGTCTCCACGCGCGCGTTCGGGATGGGCTGCCCCGTGTCGTCGCGCACCGAGCCTTCCAGCATCACGCCCCGCTGGAGCCGCAGCTGCACGCGCTCCATGGGGGGCGTCACGTCCAGCGTGGCGAACGCGCCCCCGGATCCGGTGCTGAGCTGGTGGGCGACGGCGGGCGCGGTGAACCGGAAGCGCCCCGTGTCATCCGTCGTGGTGCGCTGGACGGAGGCCGTCGCGGTGTCCCCCTCCAGGAGGACCTGAACACCCGGCACCGGAGTGCCTTCCTCGGACACGACCTGGCCCGCGACGGGGAGCGTGCGCGCGAGCACCACGGAATCGAGGCCGGCAGGGGATCCCAGCTCCGGCCGGAACCACGAGGACCAGCCGTCCGCGGTGACGAAGGCGGCGTAGCGGCCTGGGGCAGGGGCCCCGCGGCGAAGTGGCCCTCGGCATCGGTGGTCGCGTCGAAGAAGCGCGTGGTGCCAGCGGGAGACGAGCGTCACCCGCGCATCGGGGATGGGCCTCTGGTCCGGGGCCGTGACGCGCCCCTCGAAGAGGACGCCCTGCTCCAGCGTCAGCTCCACGTCGTCCGAGCCCACCGGCACGCCGCCCTGCGACACCGCGCTCGTGTCGCCCAGGGCCCACAGCGTGACGCTGCCCTCGGGCAGGCCGTCCAGCGCGAAGCGCCCTTCCGCGTCCGTGGTCGCCTCCGCGAACACCGGCGCTTCGCCGTCGCGGGCTTCCGCCGCTTCGCCCTGCACGTGCTCGAAGTCGAAGTCGCAGCGCCCCGTCTTGAGGAGCGGGGCCCGCGCGTCATCCTGGCCGGAGGGGGAGGGCAGGAGCGCTCCGACAGCGTGACCTCCGGCTCCACACGCGAAGCGGACACGCGCGCGCCCGCGACGGGACCGCGCGCATCGCGCACCACACCCGTGATGCGCAGCGAGCCTTCCGCACGCGGTGCCCGTGGCGCCGTGTCGCGCGCTCCCGCGCTCACCGCGTTCGCGCTCGGGTTGCTCGAACTGGCGGAGGGGTCACGGCCTTCCGGAGCCGGAGGGACAGCACGGCCACGCCCGGTCCGAGGACGAGCACGGCCGCCCACCACCCCAGCTTCCTTGCGCGCATGCGCGGTCAGGAGAGCAGCGCGCGTCAGGGGGCGGCGAAGCCCACGGTGTGCGCCTCCACGCCCGCGGGGGATGGATCCTCGCGGAAGGTGACCCAGGCCTCCCGCCGGGAGTGGCGCGGCACGTACGCCAGCACGAACTCCGCCTCCTTCTTCGGCTCGTGGCCGCCTCGCAGCGACACGCGTACGTGGACCTCTTCGGCCGCCGTGTCGCCGTGGTTCGTCACCGTGACGGGCACCCGCCACTCCTTCGCGTTCGCGGCCGCCACCGGCGTGCCCACCTGCACGGACAGGTCCGGCGGGCCGCTGCCGGTGTTCCACGCATCCACCGCCAGGTAGCCCAGCACCAGCGCCACGAGCACGCAGCTCGACACGAAGACGACGCCCTCCAGCCAGTTCCAGTTCGTCCTCATGATTGGATGAGCAGTCTCCCCGCCGAAGCGCCCAGCGTCGACGCCAGGCCCAGCACCACCACCTGGGCCATGCGGACGCTCAGGCCATTGCCGTTGAACCGGCCGAAGAACCACAGCACGAGCGCGCTGGACAGCAGCGCGATGGCATATGTGACGGCCGTGCCCGCCAGCACGTCCCGGCGCAGCCGGCGGCGCGTGAAGCGGTGCGCGCGGGTGAAGTCGCTCTGGAAGAGGATGAGGCCGCCCAGCAGCAGCGACAGCACGGCGAGCCCCAGCAGGCACCAGGGCTGTGTCTCCACGGCGATCATCACGATCTCCTCCGTGGGCGCCACGTTGGCCGCGAACAGCACCGCGCCACACAACGAGATGACCAGCTGCCCGGGGACGTGATCCGCGGACTCCAGCCGCTTCTAGTCCTCCTCCTCGTTCTCCTCGCGGTGCTGGCCGCCCAGCTGCGCGGTGCCCACCGACACGCCGATGGCCACCGTGCCGGCCTCCACCACCACCATGCCCACCGCCTCCTGAAGCGACGTGCCCTGGCCGATGCGGCCGATGAGCACGAGCACGGCCACGGACACGAGCAGCCCCAGCCCCAATTCCTCCATGGAGTCCGTGAAGACGTCGAACCAGTCCACGTCCCGACGGAAGCCGCCGTAGCGGTTGTACCCGAGCAGCAGCACGTACGTGGCCACCAGGTAACCCAGCACGCTGCCCGGATGGGACGTGAAGCCCGCCCACCACACCTCCATCGTGTAGAGCAGCGGCAGGCTGAAGAGCAGCCCGCCCGCGATGCCCCGGCCATATTCACGCAGGGACTCCGGCACCGGCCGTTGGCGGCGGGGCGCGTCGGATGGGGGGCGTCGGCCATGACAGGCCAGAGTCCAGGTTCGCTTCGCCGCGAGGGAAGTCTCCCGCGCACGGAATGCCACCCGGGCGGGCGGTCCTGTTCACTCCAGCCGCCGATTCAGCCCATGGCTGTCCAACGCCGCGGCGAGCGGCTCGAGGGACAGCGCGTGCAGGGCCCGGAAGGCAGAGGGGCCCCCGCCAGACACCGGACAATCCCTACCGCGCCCGGGGCCGAGCGTTCACCCGGCGAAGCTATAGTCGCCGCCGTCCATGACCGAGCGTCCCGCCCAATACATCCTCACGCTGTCACGTCCGGATCAGCGCGGCATCGTCCATGCCGTCTCCGGCTGGCTCGCCGAGCACGGCTGAAACATCCTCGACAGCGCCCAGTACGGCGATCCGCGGACGCGGCTGTTCTTCATGCGCGTGCACTTCACGGATGAAGAGGGAAAGGTCGAGTCCGCGGCGTTGCGTGATGCCTTTGGCGTGCTCGCGCAGCGCTTCTCCATGGACTGGCACCTGCACGACGCGGCGGAGAAGCCCCGGGTGCTGTTGATGGTTTCGAAGATCGGCCACTGCCTGAACGACCTGCTGTATCGCTACCGCAGCGGCATCCTGCCGGTGGAGATCCTGGCCATCGTGTCCAACCACCGGGACTTCTACCAACTGGCCGCGTCCCAGGACATCCCGTTCCACCACCTGCCGGTGACGGCGGAGAACAAGTCAATGCAGGAAGAGCGCCTGCTGGAGTTGGTGCGCGAGCAGCGCGTGGACCTGCTGGTGCTCGGCCGGTACATGCAGATCCTCTCGCCGGAGACGTGCGATGCGCTGCGCGGGCGGCTCATCAACATCCACCACTCGTTCCTGCCCAGCTTCAAGGGTGCGCGGCCGTACCAGCAGGCCTACGACCGGGGCGTGAAGCTGATTGGCGCGACGGCCCACTTCGTCACGGGCGACCTGGACGAGGGGCCCATCATCGAACAGGACGTGGAGCGGGTGGATCACACGCTGTCGCCCGAGGCCCTGACCGCGATAGGGCGCGACGTGGAGAGCGTGGTGCTGGGCCGAGCGGTGACGTGGTTCGTGCAGCACCGCATCCTGCTCAACGGTCACAAGACCGTCGTGTTCCGCTGAGCGAAGCAGGTCGCCGGCGGTTCGTGAACAAACCGCGCAGCCCGAGGTTCGCCGCGAAGACACGCCTCGCGGAGCGCAGCGGCGGGCCGCGACGGGGTGCACGTGCGGGCGCCAGGGAGGACCCTGAACAGAGGCGCCCACCGGGAGCCCGGTTCCGCCAAACCTGTCCGACAGTCGGACAGGTTCGCGCCGCATGCAGCCCCAGGCCGAGCTGTCCCGGCAGGCGATGAAGACGGTAGGCCCTCGCGTCCATGTCAGACCCATCTGGTTGGATGGGCGAGGCTTGGACGAGGAGGCGGACGGTGATGGTGCAGGTGGGGCTCGTGGCGTACGTCGAGGAACAGCTGGAGCGCGAGATATCGCTGAGGCGGCTGCCGAGGAATGGGCAGCTGGGCTCGGAGCAGGTGCTGGCGCGCATTTACAATGTGAGCCGGGGCACCGTGCGCGAGGCATTGCGGCGACTGGCGGCGAGGGGGCTGGTGGTGCAGCGCCCCGGGCGTGTGGCGCGTGCGGTGGCGCTGGACGAGTCGCTGACGCTGGAGAACCTGGGCATGGCGCTGCATGATGAGCGCTCCGAGGAATGCCGGCGGCTCTTGGAGGGCTTCTTCTGCCTCAAGCGGCAGGTATTGGTGGAGCTGCTGGCCGACTGCTGCGCGAATGCCTCCGACGCGGACCTGAACCGTCTGGCTGAAGCCGGCTTCAGGCTCTGGGATGCGGCGAAATGGAAGCCCGGGACCTGGTGCGCGCAGTTGGAGTTTGAGTTGTTGCGGCTGGCGGCCCATGCGGCGGCCCGTCCCGGGCACCTGCTCCTCATCCAGTCGCTGCAACGGGCCATGCGGGGCAACGCGGCCCGGCTGCTGTCCTTCATGGGGGGCGAGTCGCTGCGCCAGTGGGCCGTGTGCGCGATGCACGCCCTGCCCGATCGCGACGCGCGGGCGATTCAGCACCAGCTGCCGGCACTGCTGAAGGCGTGCGATGAGCACGTACTCGACCAATTCGCTCCCGCTTCCCAGGAGCCTGCAGCCGCTGAGGCCCACTTCGCTCAGGACCTTCTCTGCGCTCCCACGTCAGCTGCCGGCCAGGACGCGCTGGAGGCACACCCGTGCGCCGAGGCCCGTGGGCTCGGCGCCCCCGTGGCAGTCATCGAGCAGGACGACGCGCTGGAGGCATGCCCGTGCGCCGAGGCCCGTGGGATCGGCGCCCCTGATGCAGCCACTGGCCGGGACGACGCGTTTGAAGCACGCCCGTGCGTTGGGAGGCATGGCCTCAATGCCTCCGCGTCTGCCGCCGAGGGCATTCAGGCGCTCGGGGTTGCTCCCTGTCCCCATGTGCAGGCCCTCTCCGACGAGCCCGACGGCGGGGCGCTGCGGTCGCCAGCCGCCGTGAGGCGCGTCTCCTTCCCGCCCGGTAGGGAGTGCGACGGCGGGGACGTAACGGGCGCAGCCTTGGGCAACGTGTCCGACTGTCGGACAGGTTGGGACGCTTCGTCCCTGGACGTTGGCCCCCAGCTTGAGGCTGCACCCGCTGATTCTGGAGGGCAGGCCCACGTGGCGGCGCTCAAGGCAGGCGGATCGCTTCATGGCACCCAGGGCGCTCTGCGCCAGTGGGCTGGGCGCCTCTGGGGCTTCCTTGCCCGTTTTCTGAGGCTCCCGGCTTCTTGAGTCGCGACGGCACGTCGCGTCCGCTCGCATGACGCTGCCGCATGCCCTCCACCGAGGAAGAGCGACTGCGTCGATTGACCTCGCATGCATCCGCACGAAGCGTGCTTCCGCGCCGGAGGTGCCAACGGAATTCCCTGGCTTCCTGCTCAATGGGTGGGACACGCGGCGCCTGCGTCGAGCACGTCCGCGTCGTGGTGTATCCGCACCGCGCCAGAGGCCTCCAGGTGGCGCACGAACAGCGAGCCGAAGACCTCCGCGTTGCCGCTCAGGTTGAGCTGGGCCTGGGGCGCATAGAGGTTGCCGGCGAGCGTACTGCCCGCGGAGATGTCCAAGGCCTGCGTGCCCGCGACGTAGACGCGCACCCGCGAGGGCAGGGCGGCGGAGCCAAGCGTGAGCTGGCCGGACACGACGAAGCCTCCCGCGAGGAAGAGGTCCAGCTCGCCCGGAGGCTGCACGTCCACCGTGAGCGCTTCGACCAGGTCCACACCTCCGGGGATGAACAGCGCGGTGCGGCCCCGGATGCGCAGGGTGGCGTGGCCAGCCCCCGCGATGCGTGTCAGCAGGAAGCGGCCACAGGGGAGCTCCAGCACGCGCTCGCCAGTGACGTCTTCCAGCGTCGCCGGGTCCAGGCCGATGGCCGCGTTGTCGTTGTCCACGGTGTGGTGGGCGATGAGCGCGGCCGGGTCGAAGCGGGAGCCCTCGGCGCAGTCGCAGGGCGTGACCGCGGGCACGGCCTCACGGCGCAGCTCCGATGCCTGGGCGGGCCCTGGGGAGAACTCCGGAGGAACGGTGAGTACGCCGCCCACGGTGAGTCCGGCGAGCGCCACGTCCCCGTTCACGCTCGCGTCGCCGGCCACGGTGGCGGACGTGCCAGGACCGGAGAGGGAACCGTTGCTTTCCAGGCTGCCGCCCACCGTGAGCGGGCTGCTGATCTGGACGCCACCCACCTGGAGCGAGCCGCCCACCGTGACGCGGTCATTCGCGGACAGGCCTCCATTCACGCCCACGTCGCCGCCCGTGCCACCGGGAGCGTAGGGCCCCAGTGAACTCCGGAATGCATCCACGGTGAAAGGAGCGCTGAGGGACAGGCCTTCGCAGGAACACGCGGCGCGGCGGAACAGTGTCTCCGCCAGTTGGCCGCTGCACCGCAGGGGCCCTGATGCGGGATTGCCCAGCAGGAGCGGAGGCCCGCTGTCCGCGCAGTGCTCCGCCCACGCATCCGGAACGTCGGTGCCCGCGTCGGGCGAGTGCAGTGTGGCCACCGGGTCATTCACCGTGCACGCGGCGCCCAGCACCGCTGCCCACGGCATGAACCGTGTGATGCGAAGTCTCATGGGGCTGTCACCTTGCCGCGCCATGCGTGGGAGGCTCCTGAAGAGCAATCGCCACATCGCCGACGGAGTGCGCACCGCGCGCGGGCATGACGAGCTCCGGAGGCCCCAAGCCCCGGTCATCGGTGCGGTCCACCTCCGGCCCGACGTGCCCCCAACCTGTCCGACTGTCGGACAGGCTTTCGCTGCTCGGTGGGCGTGGATGCCCCCGGCCACGGCAGGTGATGCGGGTCTTCAAACCTGTCCAACTGTCGGACAAGTTCGTGCGGTGCGGCGCTGACGGGCAGTCCCAACGGGGTTCCCCCTGCGCATCCATGGGCCCGGACTTCATGTCCGAAGGCCTGGGAGCCAGCCCGTGCCTCGGCGTGCGGCTGCTCCACGGTGGGCCGCGCCTCATGGCGGAGACAGCTCCCGGAGCCGCGCACGAGACGCCGCGCTCAGCGGCGAGTCCGGATGCAGCGTGAGGAACTCACCCAGCGACCGGGCCTCCGCCGCCGTGTCGCCCAGGGCGCGATGGGCTTCAGCGACTCCGTGGCGGGCCTCCGGATCCAACATGCCGCCGGGTTGCAGTCGCACCGCGTCCTGGAACTGGCGCAGGGCGCCGCGTGCGTCCCCCAGGTGCTCCAGCCGCAGCGAGCCCGACGCCACGCGCGCGACGTACGCGGCCAGCGATGACGGCTCCGTGCGGATGACGCGCAGGTACAGCCCTTCCGCTTCCTTCCACTTCCCCGCCGAACGGAGCGCGTTGGCCTGCCGCAGCAGGTCCTCCGGCTTCGACGACTCCTTCACCGTGATGCTCGGACGCAGGGGCCGGGGATGCTCGATGGTGAAGGGCTCGGGCGGGGGCGGCCTGTCGGGCAGCGGCACCGGCTCCAGCGTGGCCACCCGCGTCGGCTCCGGCACGGCCGGCGTCAGCACCTCCGGGTGCGGCCGCGCGGGGC
>NZ_JBKGHJ010001321.1:0-201 GCF_046520365.1 Corallococcus sp. 4LFB | reverse complement strand
GGGTGCGCGAGGTGGCCGTCCTCGTCCGTGAGGACGTGCCCGGCGACAAGCGTCTCGTCGCGTACCTCGTCCTCGCTCCCGACGCGCCTTCCGTCAGCGAGCTGCGCCGCGCGTTGCAGCAGCAATTGCCCGGCTACATGGTGCCCGCGCACCTGCTGCCCCTGGACGCGCTTCCGCTCACGCCCAACGGCAAGCTGGACC
>NZ_JBKGHJ010001320.1:0-207 GCF_046520365.1 Corallococcus sp. 4LFB | reverse complement strand
CCCCTACCTGCGTGGCGCCCAGCACCTGCGCCCAGATGCTCGTCAGGACCTCCTCTGTCTTCGTGCGCGGCGCCACGTACTGGCGCGTGCGCTCGGCGCCTGCCTCCGGCTTGGGCAGGGCCTTGCGGTCCACCTTGCCGTTGGCGTTTAGCGGCAGCGCCTCCAGCACCACGAAGGCCGACGGCACCATGTACTCCGGCAGCCGTC
>NZ_JBKGHJ010000131.1:0-17999 GCF_046520365.1 Corallococcus sp. 4LFB | reverse complement strand
CCGCCCAGCCGGGTGAACCGCTCCCGCATGCCCGTGAGCCCCGAGCCCGGCGTCACCCGCGCCGCGCCGCGCCCGTCATCCCGTGTGTGCACCCGCACCCCTCCGCCCTCTGTGGGCACGAGGGTGATCCACAGGTTGTGGGCCCCTGCGTGGCGCAGCGTATTGGTCAGGACCTCCTGCACGCAGCGGAACAGCGAGTGCGCCGCCTCGGAGGACTCCAGGGCGAGCGCCTGGGGGAGCTCCAGGTGGACGGCGAGCCCCGGGACGCCCTCCGCGAGCGCTCGCAGCGACGGCAGCAGGGGCATGGGCGCATCGCGCAGCGCCGTCACCGTGCCGCGCACCTCGGACAAGAGCGTGCGGGCCGCTTCCCGGGCGCGGCGCAGGTGTTCGGTGGAGGCGGGGTCCTTCGCGGTGTGCGCGGCGGCCTCCAGGTTGAGGCTGAGCGCGGTGAGGTGGTGGCCCACGGAGTCGTGCAGCTCGCGGGCGATGCGCAGCCGCTCGCCCTCGCGCTCGCGGGTGGCGAGCAGCACCTGGGTGGCCTGGAGCTCCACGTGGACCCGGGCCAGCTCGCGGCGGGCCTCCGCCTCGCGGACCATCACCAGCGCCGTGCCGAAGGTGAAGCCCTGGAAGCCGGTGTAGATGAGCGACTGCACCAGGGCCTGGACGGGCGGGTGCTGCACGGCGAACACGGCCGACATGCCCGCCACCTGGGCCGCCACCCACGCCAGCGCCCGGCGCTGCGGGAGGATCTCCGGGACCTGCCCGGCGGTGATGGCGAGCAGCGCGCCGTCCAGCCCGCTCTCCCCCGTGGCCAGGCAGCCGAGCGCCGCGACCGTCTGCACGACGAGCAGCGGCACCTCTCCCCTGCCCTGCTCGTGTGCCTGGCGCCAGAAGGCCCCACCGAAGGCGAGGAGCGCGACGGCCCACAGCAGCGTGTCCGGGGCCGTCCACCGCGCGGGCTCGCGCGCGAGGTCCTCGGCGTGCGCGAAGCCGACCACGGCCCAGGTCAGCATCCCGGCGACGAGCAGCATTCGATGGGTGGTCTCGGGCTTGGCCACGGGGGACTGCGCGGGCATGGCCGGAGACCCTAGGACACCCGTGGCGGAGGGGCCATGTGCCGGAAGTCACATGCGGGCCCTATGACTTCCGCCAGATGGAGGCACACGCGACAGCGCGTACCGTGCTTTTCGGACTCGCAGCACGCCGGAGGCATCCATGTCGTTCTACCTGCTCGCCCGTTGGCTCCACATCGCGTCGGGCGTCGTCGCATTCGTCACGCTCTGGCTGCCCCTGGTGGCGCGCAAGGGAGGCGCCCTGCACCGGCGCGTGGGCTGGGTCTACGTGGGCGCGATGATCTCCGCCGCGCTGTCCGCGCTGATCATCTCCGGGTGGCGCTTCCTCCAGGCGCCGCGCGAGCAGCCCATGTCCCTCTTCTTCGTCTACATCGCGGTGCTGAGCGCGGCCTCCGCGACCATGGGGGTGCGCGTGCTGCGGACGAAGGCGCGCACGGGGGCGAGCACGCACCCGCTGGACGTGGGGCTGTCCGCGCTGCTCCTGTGCCTGGGGCTCTTCACCGAGGCGTACGGCCTGCGGATGGGCGTGCCGCTGCTGTGGGGCTTCGCGCCGGTGGGCATCTTCTCCGGCCTCACCGGGCTGTGGTACTGGCTGCGACCGCCCCAGGAGCGGATGCACTGGTGGTTCCAGCACATGGGCGCCATGGTGGCCTCGGGCATCGGCACCATCACCGCCGCCCTGGTGGTGAACGCCAGACACGTGGGCGTCGAGGGCCTGCAGCTCGCCCTCTTCCTGGGGCCCACGGTGGTGGGCGTGGTGGGGCTGAACCTGTGGACGCGCCACTACCGCCAGCGCTTCGCCCGGAAGGCCCCGGCCGCCACGGGCCGGGAGGGCGCGCCGGCTCGCGAGGCGCCAGGTGGTGGCCTGCCCCTCACGGGGCGATAGGATGGCCCGAGGCCGTGCGTGGAACATGGCGGCGCGAGGCGAGGGAGCCCTGCCCCGCGGCTGCCCGGCGCCCGGCCCCGAGGAGGCCCATGAAGCTCGAGCGTCACGTCGGCGGACTGTCGCTCGCGCGCAAGGTGAACTACCTGCGCGCGCGCGGCTGGCGCGAGGACCCGGAAGGCTGGTCGAGCGAGCGCTTCCGCCCCGTCCCCATCGCTCGCGCCATCCACCACCAGCTCACCGACGACCTCAGCCGGGCGCTGTGTGGAATGGGCTGGCAGGTGCTGGGCTACTCCCCGCGAGGCTATGTCCAGCTCCGCGACGGTGAACAGGGCCAGGCCTGCTCGCTGCCCAAGGCGCTGCGCCTCCAGGCCCGGCGGGAGCGACGGCCGGTCGCCGAGCTGACGTATGCGTTGTTCCTCGCGGCGCTCCTCGAGACCGAGGGCGGCGCCCCCGGGTGAGGCCGGAGGAGACGTGCGCTCCGCGCGCATGCCATCATCGAAGGCCGGAAACCCGAGCGAAGGTGTCCCGTGAGCGTCGCAACCCTCGAAGAAGGTCCGTTGCAGGGGCCGAGCTTCTTCCTCAGCCGGACGGCGCTCCGCCCGCTCGCGTTGGCGCATCGTGACACCTACGGCGCCGCCCGCCCCCATCCGCACGTCGTCATCGACGGCTTCCTGGGCGAGCGGCTGGCGACGGGACTGGCCGGCGTCTTTCCGGGCGCGACCGGGGCCTCCTGGCTGCGGCGCGATCATCCGGAACAGGCGGCGCGGCTGGGGCAGCTCCAGCGCAAGGCGTTCGAAGGGGTGCACGGGGCGCTCCGGCACCTGCTCTCGGAGTTCTCGAGCATGTCGTTCCTCGACTTCCTGGAGACCCTCACCGGCATCAAGGGGCTCATCGCGGATCCGCACTTCCGGGGCGCCGGGCTGCACCTCACGCTGCGCGGAGGCCACCTGGCGCTTCACGCGGACTTCAACCGCGATCGCACGCGTGCCCTCACCCGGCGGCTCACCGTCCTGTACTACCTGAACCCGGGCTGGGACCCGGCCTGGGGCGGAGACCTGGAGCTGTGGAATGCCGACCTCACCCGCTGCGAGGTCCGCATCGCTCCGGTCCTCGACCGGCTGGTCGTGATGGCGCATGGTGACACGCATTGGCATGGCCACCCTTCCGCGCTGGCGTGTCCGGAGGGGCGGGGCCGAGCCACGGTCGCGGCCTATTTCTACACGGCGGAAGCGTCCCCGGACGCGCCGGAAGCCCACAGCGCCCTCTGGGCGCCCGTGCGTTCCTGACGTCAGCGCTTCGTGTCGTCCACGACGTGCAGGGGGACACCGGGCGGCGCGGCCTGTCCGTCCGCGTCCGGGAGCTCCAGCGGTCCGGTGGAGATGACCCAGACATCCAGCGTCGCGTCGGTGTCGACGTCGCCCGCGCAGGCCAGGGTGATATCGCAGGCGGGGCACGTGCCGGAGACGCCGAGCCGCGCCTTCACTTCTTGAGGAAGCGCCTCCACGTCGATGGGCCGCGCCGACTTGAACCGGAAGGTGTCCACGCCGATGGACACCGCGCCGTCGGGGACCTCGCTGCCAGGTTCATCGCGAACCTCCATCGGACCTTCGCCGGCGAAGTATGCGTAACGGTTGCTCCGCTCGGGCGCGAAGCCCACCTTCGCGAAGACCGGCGCATAGGTCCGCGTGTCCCGGAACGAGGACCGCTGGAGCAGGTACCAGGCCTTCAGGTTGGACTCGCACTCCGCCGTGTAGGCGCTCTGACCGAACCGGACGAAGTAGGGCATCGCGACAGCGGCCACCGCGCCCACGCATGGGCACGCCAGCAGGCCGAGCGCGAGCCACAGCCACTTCCGGCGGGAGGGGGCCGGGACGCTCGTCACGTTGCCGCAGGGGCAGGTCAGCGCGGCCCCCGGGGCGAGCCCCAGCACCTCCAGCCGCCGTCCGCATTTCGGGCATCTCATGGTGTTACCAACTCCCGCTGGAGCCGCCGCCCGAGGGCCGCCCGCCTCCAGCCGTGGCGCCGCGCATGGCTCCGAAGGTTACCCAAGGCGCCCCTTCAGTGCGCGTTGGGCAGGGTCTCGAAGGGCCAGGGGCGGCTCGTGGGCGGCCCGTCCTTCGCGGGCCTGTGCAGCCACAGGTCCGCGACGCCCTGGGCCAGCGTCCACGGTGCGCCGCCCGCGCGGTTCGTCAGGACGATGACCGTGAGGCGTTGCTCCGGATACTTCACGATGGCGTTGGTGAAGCCACACGTCTCACCGTGGTGTGACAGCCGCTGCCGCCCTCCGTCGTCATCGACGAACCAGCCGAAGCCGTAGCGCGAGGACGTGCCGTGAAGCGTCGGCGGCGTCCAGGCCTGCCTCCGGGTTTCCGCGCGGAGCAGCGCCTCCGAATCCAGCGCCCGGTCCCACGCCACCAGGTCCACCACGGAGGAGTAGATGCCGCCATCCCCCAGGACGGCACTGGTGGGACTCTGGTCCCTGGGGACGAAGCCGCTCGGGCCCACGGCGTACCCATAGGCACGGTGGGGCACCTGGGAGACACCTTCCTCGTGCGCCACGGTCGAACGCATGCCGCTCGGAACGAAGACGCGCTCGTGCAGGAACCGCGCGAATGACACTCCGCTCACCTGCTCCACGAGGAGCGCGAGCACCGCGTAGCCGGAGTTGCTGTAGCGCACCGCGGTTCCGGGCGGGAAGTACGTGCGGTCCACGCCGGAGAGCAGGGCCAGCACGTCCCGGTCCTTCACCTGCACCGGCTGCGTGGCCGGGACGAAGTCCTCGTAATCCCAGAGGCCCGAGGTGTGCTGGAGCAGGTGGTGGACGCGGACCTCCCGCAGGGCGGGTGGGAAGCCGGGGAGCACGTCCACCACGCGGTCATCGAGCCGGAGCCGGCCCTCCTGGACCAGCAGCAGGATGGCCGTGGCCGTGAACTGCTTGGTGAGCGAGGCGAGCCGGTAGTGACTGTCGGGCGTGGCGGGCTCGCGGCGCTCCAGGCTGGCCAGGCCGTATGCCCGGCGGAGCACGACCTGCCCGTCATGGATCACGACGACGCTGGCGCCGGGACGATCCGGGCCGTCGTAGTCGCGGAAGAGGGAGTCCACCGTGCTCCCATCCGGGGCTGGCGCAGCCCGGGTGTTCGCGGTGGCTCCCGCACACCCGACGAGGAGGGAGGCGAGGACAGCGGCGGCAAGTGGGGGGACCGTCATGGTTGCTGGCTTCACCCGTCACTCAATCGTGGAGTTCGTGACGCGGATGGGGGTGTCCGCGTGGTTGGAGATCTGGGGATAGGTCTCGTACCAGGAGCCGCCCTGGTTGTTCTGGATGACCGAGCGGTCGATGCGGATGTCGCCCGAGTGGTCATTGCTCACGAAGAAGATGGCGCTGCCGTGGGCGTTGACCTCGTTGTGCTCGATGCGCGTGCCGCAGAGCGACAGGGTCATCGTGTTGCCGTCGTTGTAGATGGCCCCGCCGCTGCCCCCTCCGGGCGTGCCCGGGCTGGCGGGATTCGCGCCGTTGCCGATGGCCCGGTTGTGGGAGAAGAGGCTGTTGATGATGCTCCACGACACGCCAATGCTGCTGATGCCGCCGCCGTTGGAGCAGACCCCGCCGTAGCCCTCCTTGCCGCCGAAGGTCGTGTTCACCACGTAGACAGGCAGGTCGTCGTACTGGTCGAACACCCGCAGCGCGCCGCCCCCGACGTCGGCCCGGCATCCGCGCACACGTTGTTGAAGAAGCGCGAGTTGATGACCTTCACCCGCCCGCCACGCACCCAGACCGCGCCGCCCCCGTCGTACTCCGACTCGCTCTTGGAGCTGGCATCCACGAACGTGAGGTTCTGGAGCGTCAGCCGGGGATGGTCCTGGTCCTGGCAGTGGGAGGTCGTCCACACCTGGGCCTGGTCGCAGGTGTTCATGTACAGGATGCGGTGCTTCCCTGCCCCGCTGAGCGTCACCAGCCCCTTGCCGTCGATGACGATGTCCGGGCCCTTGTCATTGAAGACCTTCGCCGTCCTGTCGAGCGTGACGGTCACCGGCTCCGGGCCGCAGTCGAAGGTGATGACCCCACCCTTCGCCACGGCCTGGACGAAGGCCTCGCCGGTGCAGCTGGCCGGCGTCCCCGTCCCGACCACGGTGGTGGGCCGGGAGACGTCCGCGAGCCCCGCCTCGGCGGGCACGCTGCACGTGGCCTCCGCGTTGGGATTGCCGGCGGGAGGCCCGTCCTTGGGATTGGTCAGTGGGTTGGGGACATCCACGCCCGCGTCATCGCTCGAGCAGCCAGCGGCGCAGGCAAGGACGAACCCCGCGGCCAGGGAAAGCCACGTGGGCGCGGGGAATTGGTGAAGTCTCTTCGGGTGCATCCAGCCTCCTGGAGGGGAGGCAGTGTAGAGCGGCGATGCACCCGAGACGAGAGAGGCCGCTCGGACTACTCGGTGATGATGTCGGTGTACTCGCTGCCGCTGATGGAGTTCCGCCACTTGGAGGAGAAGCCCAGCGCGTGCTGCGGATCCACCACGTGGGGCGCGGTGACCTTCGCCACCTCCAGGCGGGTGATCTCATTGTTGAACAGGTCCAGCACCATGCCGAACTGCGCCGCGGTCAGGTAGACCCGCTTGAGCATCTTCTCCGCCTTCTCCTGGCGGACGAGCTCGTTGTGCTCGCTCTTGAGCGACTGGTAGAAGCCGCGCCAGGTGCTGGCGTCCATCGGGAGCTGTCCATCCCGCCGCGTCGTGCAGCCCTCGTCCGTCCCCACGCCACAGTCGCGGAACGCGGGCTCGGAGGCCATCGGCATCTCCGCCCGGCGCTCTTCCCGGCGCTCCGCCCGGGAGGGACCCATCCGGGACTCCGTGTGGGTGGTCTCCGTGCGGCTCTCCGTCTCCATCGTGCCGCCCGTCATGCGGACGTCCATGCGGGTGCCGCCGCCGCGCACCTTCACGGTGGTGGTCTCCTCGCCATCCACGTTCGTCGTCGTCTTCATCTTGATGCGCGCGGCGGGCATGTCCTCATCATCCACATCCACCTGCATGTTGAACTCCGCGTCCTGCGCGAAGCCGGCGGAAGAAATGAACAGGGACGAGACGAGCACGGCACGGGCGATGCGGTTCATGGGACTCCAGGTGGGAAGCGGGGTGGGTGCGGCCGGAACAATAGACGTTGTCGCCGCCGTTCCTTGTCACGCACTGCCCGCGAAAATATTCACCGTCCCTGGCAGGCCGCGGCTCCGCGCGAGGTGGGTCCAGAAGCACCGTGCGGCCCTTGCGACCCACCGGGATTGGGTGCACGAGACCCCGCTCGTGATCGTCCGTCCCCGTCCTGGCTTCTTCAAGCGCCACTTCGGCGTGCGCGGCACCAGCGACCGACGGCGCTGCGCCCCCGGACCTCCGCACGGAAACATTCCACGGATTATTTTCTAGGAATGCTGATTTTGCTAGTTTCCCTTGATGCGCCAGGAAGAGCCTGGCGCACGTTTCGAGGGAACCATGTTCAAGCTCGTGTCCTCAGCCGTTGTCAGCCTGCTGCTCTCCCTGGGGCTGCTGCCCTCCACGTCTTCGGAGGAGGCAGCGGCGCTCGCCGTCACGACGACCACGGTCGCGACGCACAACACGCATTACGGAGAGGCGAACTTCCGGCCGCTCGCGGACGTCATCGGCTGGCAGGAGGTGAGCACCGCGGAGGGGCACAACAAGCTCGATGCGCTGGAGTACTACAACCACTACCGGCCCGGCGAAAACCGGCTGGACGCCCGGAACTCCATCGCCATCTCCTGGCGCAAGAACAAGTACGAGAAGACGGGTGACGGGTCCCGCCTCACGCACGGCGGGGAGGCGGGCGTGACGCCGGCGCGCTTCGTGAACTGGGTCGTGCTGAAGAACCTCGCGACCGGCGCGAAGCTGGCCTTCATCAACACCCACTACATCTCCGGCGCCTGGAACGGGGAACACCCCGAGCGTCAGGAGCGCTGGCGCACGCACAACGCCGTCGTGCGCGAGGTGGTCGCGGAGCTGCTCGGCCGGGGGCTACCCGTCGTCCTGGTGGGTGACTTCAACCGCGCGCTGTCGCAGGACATCCCCGGGATGAACCACCTGCGCACGGCGGGCGTGGACGGCGTGCCCATTGATCAGATCTACGTCAAGGTGGGCATCGGCACCGGCCCCGCCGAGCGGCTGGAGAAGTACGGCTCCGACCACTTCGCCTACACCGCGACCGTCGAGTACTGAGGGACGGGCCGGGGCTTGAGCGTCATTGTTTTTGGATGGGGCAGGGATGACGGCTGGAGGGGGCTCGACAGGACGGTGAAGAGGCTGGAGGGGGGCCGTTTGAACAATGAGCAACGGGACGAGGTCCGAGCCGGCCGGGACCGCCTGCGCCCAGCTTGAGCCTCCCCAATCCCAACCGGCATTGAGCTCGAATGAGATCTCATGCGTCCGCGCGTCGCTGAAATCCAGCAGGATCCCGGGGCCGAACGAGTGCCGGAGCGCGGTCCCCGGCTCAAGCGGGACCGTCGAGAACATCAAGAGCACCCGCTTCACGGGGACGAGGCGCTGGAGCATGTTTCCGTGGAGCGGAAAGGCCGCGATGGGAGCGGAGGCTCCCCCCGACACCAGGGAGAGGCCGCAGGTGACCCGTGTCTTCGTTTGATTCACGATGGAGATGGCGCCCGGCGTGCCTCCCTGGACGACCTGCCCGAGGCCTTGTGGCGTCTGGACCTGCAAGGTCTGGCCCGGCGTGATGTTGTATGAGGCGCTGGCGTTGAACATGGGCGACGGAGCGTCCGCTTGAAGCGCGACATAGGCCTGCCATTGCTCCTGCCATGAAATGCTCGTGGTGAGCGAATAGTCGCGCAGCTGGAACCAGACCCGCGGCACCCCTGCCTGATCCGTGCCGCCGACGGCCATGAAGCCATGGAGGAAGGTGCCGGATTCCGCCAGCCCCTTGACGGTGTCCTCGCTCATCGTGAGGGTGACCCGGTACGGGCTGGCCGGAACCGCCAGCGCGTCCGGGCCACACATCAGGACGGCCAGCGCCGCCAGGTGGAGCCCCATGCGGCTGAGCGTGCGTTTCTGCATGGGGCCCCTTCCTGGCGCCTGGCTCGAGGCTCGCGCCGCTTACGCCACGAGCTTGCGGCTGATGGAGGAGACGGTGCTGCTGGAGATCAGGAGCGGGGCAAGCTGCGTCTGGGCCGCGACGCTGCTGGCCCACGCGCCGCCGTCCCAGCTCCAGCCCTTGTCGATGTCGAACGAGAGGGACCGCGGCGCGCCCCCCGTCAGATCCGCCACGATGCCCTCGCAGTAAGCCTTGGAGATCACCGTACCGGTGTTGACCTGTTCCGTGGCGAACATCAGGAGGCAGCGCTCGATGGGAGCCATGACGTCCGTGCCGACGCCGTGGAGCGGGAAGGCGCACAGGGGCGTGTTGAAGGACGCGCCGCCGGCGATGGTCTGCGTCTGCGAGATGCCGCACGTGAACGGCGTGTGCGAACTCGTCTGGTTGACGATGGAGATGGCACCCGGCGTGCCTCCCTTGACGACCTGCCCGATGCCGCTCTGGCCGGTGACGTTCAGGGTCTGCTCCAGGTCGATGTTGTACGCCGCGCTCGCGGCGATGTGACCGCCGGGGATGATGGCGTTGGTGGAGGTGTAGGCCTGGTACTGCTCCTGCCACTGGATGAGGGTGCTCTGGGAGTACGCCTGCGACTGGAACCAGACAAGCGGCGCCCCGTTCTTCATCGAGGTGCTCACGCCCTTGAAGCCATACAGGTAGTAACCACTGTCGGTCAGCGCGGTGAGGGTCTCGTCGGACATGCTGATGGTGATCTGGTAGTTGGTCGCCATGGCTTGGTTCTCCGGGTGGGATACCCTTGCAAGGGTATGTGGCTGTTCTAGAGCGCCTTGACTTCGTCTCGTGCGCTCCGGCTTCAGGCATAAGCACGCGACATGCCAGCCCCGGGGTGCCTTCCCGGGTGGGTGAGGTACATTCGCGCCAATGCCTCGTCCCGGTGCTCGCGATCCCCAGGCTCCCGTCGCCACGGCGGATGTCTCCACGGCCGCCGAATCAATGCGACGGGGCCAGCGCCCCGCCGCACGCCCCATCCCGGCGCTGACCCTCGTCTCGCACCCCACGGCCGCGCGCATCGGAGAGCGGCTGCTGCTCCACGGAATGCTCAACGGCCGGGAGGTGGCGCTCTCCCGCAACGCCCCGGACTTCACCCGCCCGGGGGAACCGCTGGGGCTGCCCCTGGGCGACCCCTTCATGAGCCGCAAGCCCGTCCTGTTCGTTCCGGTGGGCGAAGGTGTCCGCGTCATCCCGGGAGACGAAGGACGCTGCACCTGCGCTGGCGAACCGCTCCACGGCGGCCGCGAGTTCAGCCCCGAGGAGCTCACGCTGGGCGTCCCGCTCGAGTTCTCCGGGCGCACCGTGCTGCTGCTGCACCTGGCCCCGCCTCCCGAAGCGCACGCACCCGCCTCCCTGGGCATGGTGGGACAGAGCGCCGCCCTCCACGGCCTGCGCCGGCACATCGAGCGCGTGGCCGACGTGGACGTGCCCGTCCTCATCCGCGGCGAGACGGGGGCGGGCAAGGAGCTGGTCGCCCAGGCCCTCCATGCGCAGAGCCGCCGCGGCGGCCCGTTCATCAGCGTCAACCTGGGCGCCATCCCCAAGGAGCTGGCCGCCGCGGAGCTCTTCGGCAGCGTCCGGGGGGCCTTCACCGGCGCCCAGCGTGACCGCGAGGGCTTCTTCCGCGCCGCCCAGGGCGGCACCCTCTTCCTCGACGAGGTGGGCGAGGCCTCCCCGGAGGTGCAGGTCATGCTCCTCCGGGTGCTGGAGACCGGGGAGATGTATCCGGTGGGAGCCAGCCGGCCCGTGGCCACGGACGTCCGCCTCGTGGCCGCCACGGACGCGGACCTGGAAGCGCAGATCGCCGACGGCCGCTTCCGGGCCCCGCTCCTCCACCGGCTGGCGGGGTACGAGCTGCGGCTCCCGCCCCTGCGCGAGCGCCGGGAGGACATCGGGCCGCTGTTCCTCCACTTCGCCCGTCAGGAGCTGGAGGCGCTGGGAGAGGCCCACCTGCTCACCCCGAGCGACCCCTACGCCCCGCCCTGGGTGCCCGCGGCACTGGCGGTGCGCCTGCTGCTCTCCCCCTGGCCGGGAAACATCCGCCAGCTGCGCAACGTGGCCAAGCAGCTCGTCATCGGCAGCCGGGGCCAGTCCTTCCTGGAGCTGGACGCGCGCCTCGCCCAGGAGCTGCGGCTTCCCCAGGCTGCTCCGCCCCGGGCACCCCCACCCCGCGCCCCCGCTCCGGAGCCCACCCTCGAGCCCGAGGCCCCAGCGCGCCGCAAGTCCACGGAGGTGGGTGAGGAGGAGCTGCTCGCGGCCCTGCGCGCGAACGACTGGGACGTCAAGAAGGCCGCCCTCCACCTGGGCGTCGCCCGCTCCTCCATCTACGACCTCATCGAGCGCAGCCCCAGCATCCGCCTGGCCGGCGACCTGAGCGTGGAGGAGCTCACCCTCTGCTTCCACGCGTGCGGGGGCGACCTGGATGAGATGGTGCGGCGCCTGGAGGTCTCCAAGCGGGCCTTGAACCGGCGCGTCAAGGAGCTGGGGCTGGTCCCGAAGGACGCCTGAACCGACGGCGACACGTCGGCGGCATGTCGCGGAGCGTGCTACCTCACCGCGAGTCCGACCCCACAGGCTCCATGCGTGAAACGCCCATGGGACGCAGGGGGTTGTATGGTTGGCATCCTGCTTGAAATGCCAGACGTCACCCCCGGAATCCTCCCGGGGAGGAACTGGAGAACGTCATGTCAAGCGGCAACCCCCACAGCATCATGCCCGACAGCCGTGCGCCTGACTCGAAGACGGGCAACGGGACCATCGACCCTTCCAGCAACAACACCGGGCGCTAGCCTTCACGGCTCAGGGGCGGCGCCAGGACGCCGCGCGGCGGTGAGCACCCCGCTCCACTCGTGGGACAGGTTCGGATTGCGCTGGAGCGCCTGGGCGAGCTCCTCCAATGCAAGACGCCGCCAGTGATTGGCCTCCTCGGGACTGGCGGTGTCTGCCCATTCCAGGCGCAAGCTGGCACGCAGGGCCTGGGCCACGGGCCAGTCAGGCCGGGCCTGCAGGACCTGCTCCGCCAGCTCCAGTCCTCGCTGGAGCCACGGGCCGGCATCCCCGCCCTCGCGCGGCTTCCGCGCCGCCTGGTGGCGGTAGAAGAGACCGGCCTCCAGGCGGTACTCCGGCTCGTCCGGTGAGAGCGTGATGGCCTTCTCGAGGGACGTCGCCACCTCCTCCAGCGCCCCGGCCCGCGGCGCCCCGCGTTGCTCGTTCCAGCGGGCCTCAATCGCTTTCGCCCTGCCCAGCTGGAGCCACATCTCCGCATCTTGCGGGTTCTTCTCCAGCGCGGCGCGCAGCTCCTCCAGGGCGCGCGTGAGCTCGGCCCCGGGATCGCGCCCGTGGTCCAGTTCGAAGCGGGCCTGGATGACGTGCACCGTGCCCAGCAATCCCCGCAGCCAGGTGGCCCCCGGCATCCGCTCCAGGCCCTGCCGCAGCGGCTGCTCCGCCTCGCGCCCGCTCGGGCGGGGATCCTCGCCCCGCGCGAGCATGTAGGTGCAGCGCCGGACGAGCATCGAGCCCAGGTTCGCATACGCGAAGCCCTGCCCCGGCGCGACCGCGATGGCCTGCGCATAGGCGGCCCGCGCCTCGTCCAGCACGGGAAGCGGATCCGCGCCCCGGTTCCACGCATCATCGGCCCGGAGCATCAGCACACCGCCCACCCCGTTGTGGAGGTTGGGAATCTTCGGGTTGATGGCGATTCCCCGCCGGTACTGTTCCAGGGCCAGGTCCAGCTCGGGGCGTGGGTCCTCACCGCGATTCCTCCGCCGGCGGCCCGCTGCGCGTGGACCTCGCCCGCGTAGAAGTACGGCACCATGTGCTGGGGGTTGAGGGCGCGGGCCTTCTCCAACGCGCGAAGGGCCTTCTCCAGGTCCTGGTCCGCCTCCGCGTTGCGCGGCAGGGCCGCGCGGGTGAAGAGAGCGCTGCCCAGGTTGATCCACTCTTCGGGAATGCGGTCGTCCAGCGCGATGGCCGCCTCATAGGCGCGGATGGCCTTGTCACGGCTGGCCTGGGAGTCCGCCCCCACCTGGTCCTCGAAGTCCGCCCAGGTCTTGAAGACGAGGCCGTAGTTTCCATAGAAGCCCCGGTCCCGGTCCGCCACAGGAATGGCCTCGAACAACGCGGCGGACTTCGCGAGCAGCTCGCGGGGGTCCTCGCCCCTCTCGATGCGGTAGCGCGCCTGGAGCCAGACGCTCCGCGCCAGGTAGCGCGTGGCCTCCGAACGCGTGGGCTCCACCGCCTTCGCGCGCTGCGCAGCGTCCATCGCCTTCGTGAGCGGCTCCGTCCCGTCCTGGCCCCGCGTGAGCTGGTACTCGGCCAGGCGGTAGTGGACGCTCGCCATCCGCACCAGGCACGCGGCGTCCTCCGGCACCACGGTGAGGCAGCGCGCCAGGGCGTCCAGGGCGCGCTGGTAGGAGGGCATCACGTCTCCCTTCCCATACAGCTCCATCACCATCGCGTCCGACTCCAGCCGCGCCAGGGACCGGTACACGGCGGGCTCGCTCTCCGCCGCCGCGGCCGCGGCCGCATAGGCCTTCCGGCCAGCGTCGAAGTCCGTGCGCGCCCCCGCGGGGTCGCCTCCGTTCCAGCGCTTGAAGGCCCGGGCCTCCAGGAGGTCCCCGCGCAGCATGGGCAGCTCATGGAACCACGGCAGCCGGAGCCGCGCGCCCTCCAGCAGGGCCAGGGCCTCGTCGAAGCGGCCCTCGTAGAAGGCGACCAGCGCGGCCACGTACTCCACTGACGGCACCTGGGCGCCCTCGCTCTGCTTGAGCCACGCGAGCGCCGGGTCCCGGTACAGGCGCTCCGCGTCGCGCGTGGAGGCCTCGCGCAGCCGGGGATCGCGGATCCGCTGCGCCTCCAGCAGCTGCTGTTGGTACTGCTGTCCCGTCACGAGGGCGAGCGCGTACGCGGCCCGGGGTTCGTGGAAGCCGTGGCGCCAGGCGGACTCGAGCAGCTCGCGGGCCTTCTGTTCGTCCCCCAGCGCCAGGTGGCCGCGCCCCAGCGCGTAGTGCCCGGGGCCCAGGGCACGAGGCCCGGCGCGGGCGATCTCCGCCTCCAGCTCCGCCATCCGCGCCTGGAGCGCCCGGCGGTCCTCGCGCGTGTCGTGCAGCCGGGAGAGCGCGGAGTAGCGCACCATGGCCTCGAGGTGCTCGACCAGCTCGGTGAAGCGCTGGGCGATCCGTTCGCGTTCGGCGGCCTCGCGGCGCTCCAGGGCGCCCCATCCCAGGGCCACCGACACGGCGACCAGCGCGGCGGCGCTCACGGAGGCCAGGAGCCGGTGCTTGCGCAACCGCTTGCGCAGGGCATACCCGTAGCCGGTGCGCGCCAGCACGGGCTCGCCGGAGAGGAAGCGCTCCAGGTCCTCCGCGAGCGCGCGCGCCGAGTCGTACCGGGCGGAGCGGTCCTTCTCCTGGCACTTGAGGGTGACGGCCTCCAGGTCCGGCGGCAGACCCGGCTCCAGCAGCCGCGGCGGTCGCGGCTCCGCCGTGGGGATGTTGTTGAGCACCTCCAGGCCGTTGGCGCCCGGGATGGGGACCTGCCCGGTGAGCAGGAAGTAGAGGCTGGCGCCCAGGCTGTAGACGTCCGCGCGCCGGTCCAGCCGGCTCACCTCGCCACGCGCCTGCTCCGGGGCCATGTAGTGCGGCGTGCCCAGCACCGCGCCGGTGGCCGTCACGGATTCGTTCCAGTCCCGCGCCAGGCCGAAGTCCATCACGTAGGGCCGGGGCGTGCCGTCCTCGGCGCGCTCGACCATGATGTTGGAGGGCTTGATGTCCCGGTGGATGAGCCCCACGCGGTGGGCTTCGTGCACCCCCAGGGCGGCCTCGCGCATCACCAGGGCCTTCTGCTCGACGGTGAGCGAGCCCACCAGGGAGCTCAACGGCTGGCCGTCGATGTACTGCATGGCGATGAAGACCCGCCCCTCGACGTGACCGACTTCGTACACCTGGCACACGCGTTCGTGACGCACCTTGGCCTGGGCCCGCGCCTCGGAGATGAAGCGGCGGGTGAGGGCTTCGTCGTCGTCCCGGACGAACTTGAGGGCCACGTGGCGGCGCAGCCGGGGATCCAGGGCCAGGAACACGCGCCCCATCCCCCCCTGCCCCAGGAACCGCACGGGCTGGTACCGGTCCCACCCGGGAACGGGGAAGGCCGGGGCCGAGGCCTGACGCAGCGCCAGGGCCCGAAGGCCCGGAGGCCCCTCGATGGTGGCGGTCTCGTCTTCGACTGGGCCCCCCAGGGGCTGGGGCCTCACCGGGGTGACGGTGTCCTTCAGGAGTGCCTCAAGGGTCTCCTCGGACAGGACGCCCCGCTCGCGGAGCAGCTCCAGCGGGCGGCGTTGGCGCCGCCGGGCCTCCTCCAGCAGGGCCCCCGCCTGTTCCCGCGGCAGGAGGCCCTCGTCGATGGCGAGCCAGATCTCCTTCTCATCGTCGCGTGTCATTGACAGGGAGCCTCGTGAAAAGGGCCTGAGTATGACGCGAGCGCTGAACGGACGCGAAGCGCGCTCCCGGCGAAGGGGGCGGCATGTCGCCGACATGTCGCCGGAGGGGACCGCGGTGGCCGCGGTCGCACAGGCTCCCTCGGCGCGCAGCCCGGCATCACGGTTGAATGGGATGGACCAGCGCCCCGCGACGCATCCGGGGTAACTCAGGAGGACCGCATGTCGTTCAAGCTGGACATCGTCGTCGACTTCACCCTCGGTGGCAGCAGTGCTCCCATCCAGGTGCCGGCCTGCAAGGCCCTGAAAAGCAGTGGGGTCACCGCCCTGGTGTTGCTCCCCAAGGGCTTCACGCCACCGACCCTGACGCTGGCGCCTCCCCTCCGGCTCATCTCCCAGACCCAGACGGAGGCTGACAGGGGCGTGACCGCCCTGCTCTACGTGCTCTACGTCCCGTCCACCGTCTCGGAGGGGCAGTCCTTCAAATACAGCTTCGAGACTTCGGACAAACGCATCCTCCAGGAGCCCCGGTCCGCCAATGGGACGATTGACGTCTCCGCCGGTAATGGCGATCCGCCCGCGTAGTGCCTCCGGGACTCGGCACGCCCCCAGCGTGCCACGCCCGACCAGGAAGGCCGGGGCGGAATGGTCGCCCCGGCCCGCCCGCGCTACCAGCAGGCGAACTGGAGGTTGTCGTACCGGACCGACGCGGTGCTGAAAACGAGCGTGCGCAGGTCGCCCTGGACGAAGTTGGTCTCGCCGCAGGCGCAGGTCGCCCCCGTGCCCGTGCAGCTCGTCCAGTTGGTGGTGTCCCCGCTGGAGTCCACGCGGTACTCGGCGTTGAAGACCGCCTTGTTCTTGTTCGTGAACCAGGTCTTGTACGCGCCGCACTCGTTGTACTTCTGGCACTCCTCGTTGATGGCGAAGTCGAAGGAGTCCGCGAGCGAGGCGACCTGGTCCACGTCGTTCTTGAGCGCGATGCCCAGGCACAGCGAGTGGGCGGTGGTGGCCAGCCAGCGGTTGTAGTCGAGCTGGTTGGACGCCGTGAGGCCCCAGCAGGCCTGGTCGGTGCAGCTGATCTCATCGTCGTGCGAGTAGCCGTCGACGTTGTCCGGCTCCACCGCGTCGCAGCCCTTGCTGCGCGCCAGCTGCATGCGCGACGTCATCACCGTCCGCACCGCCGGCTTGCGGTGGTCCAGCCACCACTCACAGCCGCCGCCGCTCGTGCACCAGTCTCCCAGGATGTGCACGGACCGGGCGCAGTTCTCCCCGGGGGTGCAGTACGTGTCCTGCGGGAACTGGCTCGCGTCCTCGCGCCAGTCCTCGTAGGTGCCGGCGCTGAAGTAGCAGACGACCTTCTTTCCGGCGGTCTTGTACTCCTGGATCTTCGCGCTGGAGGTGTTGAAGAGGTCCACGACGTAGACCTGCGCGTTGAGGTTCGTGGGGATGGCGCTGTGCTCCAGGTCCCACATCCAGGTCGTGCCCCTGGGGAAGGCCGCCACCGTGCAGGCCGAACCCTGGCCACAGACGTTCGGGGTGCCGCCACCGCCGCAGGTGTCCGGGCTCTGGCAGGTGCCGCAGCTGGTGACCGTGCGCGTCTGGCCGCAGTTGTCGGTGCCGCTCACCTGCCCGCAGCTCGCGCCCAGCCGCGTGCAGAAGGCCGCGTCGGTTTCAGCGGTGCACGTCGTGGCGATGTCCCAGGACACCCGGAGCCGGAGGCTGTCGAGCTGCGCCGCGTCCGTCCCCGCGCCCTTGACGAGGCGCGCGCGGATTTCCCCGGTGCTCGACACGAAGTTCGCGGCCACCTCGGAGGTGGGCAGGTTGAGCGTCAGGGCCGGGGTCCACACCCAGTCACCGCGCCCCTGCGAGCTGGCGATGTTGACCCAGCTGGAGGTCGTGAACCGGTAGAGCTGCCATTGGTAGTAGGAGGTGGCCACGCCGGGCCCCTGGTACTTCGTCAGCACCTGGAGCTGGGTGACCTGACCGGGGGTGGGCGCGGCCTGGGTGAGGCTGGAGAGCTTGAAGGTCAGGAAGCCCGTGTAGCTGGGGCTGAACTCGATGTACTGCGCATAGCAGTCGGCGTACGCCCCGACCGTGCAGTTCGTGCTGTTCGTCTTGAGCACGGCCATGCCGCCGCTCTTGCCGGACGCATCCGTGTTCGAGAGCGTGCTCGCGGAGGCGAAGTCGATGACCTCCGTGCCCGTCAGGGCCTGCGCCTGGGCAGACGGCTCCCGCGCGTCCTCCGCCTCCAATGGCAGGCATCCGGTGGCAAGCAAGGCCAGACACGGGGACAGCCAGGCAATCCATTTCAGCATCATTCCTCCAGGGTGAGGGGAGCGCCTATCACATGGAGCCCGCCGCGGGCGCAATGCCAGAGCGCCCCAGTCACCTGGGCCGCACCACGGCCGCGTCAGCGCCGCCGCCTGCCGCCTCCCCGCCGGCTCCGTTCCGGGGCGCCCTTGCCTTGGTGGCCGCGGTTGCCCCGTCGGCTGGGGGC
>NZ_JBKGHJ010001319.1:0-208 GCF_046520365.1 Corallococcus sp. 4LFB | reverse complement strand
CTCGGCATCCTCAAGGCCGGTGGCGCCTACGTGCCGCTGGACCCCAGCTACCCGCGCGAGCGCTTGGGCTGGCTGCTGGAAGACTCCCAGGGCCCCGCCCTCGTCGCCCATTCACATCTTCTGTCTGCACTGCCCGAAACGTCGGCCACAGCGGTGTGCCTCGACTCGGATGCGGAGCTGGTGAAGCAGCCCACCACGGCGCCCGCCG
>NZ_JBKGHJ010001318.1:0-214 GCF_046520365.1 Corallococcus sp. 4LFB | reverse complement strand
TCGTGTCAGGAACACCTGTCGTCGGTAGCACTGCTCGTTCACAGACCTCGGGGGGAACAGCTCATAGGGGAGGCTCCATGAAGCCGTGTCTGTCCGATCTGCCGCAGACCATCAATCCCGAAGCCGGCCCGAAGCGGGCAGGACGTCGAGACGCATCGAACCTGACTGCACACTACGACAACTGCCTCGATGAGCCGTGCGTCGCGCTGCAGTC
>NZ_JBKGHJ010001317.1:0-215 GCF_046520365.1 Corallococcus sp. 4LFB | reverse complement strand
GCCGGTGGCCGAGCGGCGCGAGGTGGCGCGGCTGCTGGGCCGGCTGAAGGACCCCGGTTCGCGGGCGCTGTCGCTCTCACCTGGAGGACATGGACATCTCCGTGCGGCGCGTGGCGCTGGTGCGGTGGGGAGGCGGCTACGTGAGCTGGCGCCGCGCCTGCTGCCGTCCTCACTGGCGCGAGGAGCGTCCGCCGCGCGTGAGTCGCTGGTGCAGC
>NZ_JBKGHJ010001316.1:0-216 GCF_046520365.1 Corallococcus sp. 4LFB | reverse complement strand
CACCGACCGGCTCTACGAGCTGGGCGCGGAGCTGGTGGAGAAGGTGCGCGTCGCCGGCCGCGCGGTGCCGCGCTACGCGAACGAGCTGAAGGCCGCCAGGGACGCCCGCCGCGCGGTGCTGCCCGCCACGTCCCGAAGCGTGCCGCGGGCAGTACCGGCCCGGGGCCTGGCCGCGCTGGAGGCCCACCGCGCGGCGGGGGACCGGCTGGTGCTGCT
>NZ_JBKGHJ010001315.1:0-217 GCF_046520365.1 Corallococcus sp. 4LFB | reverse complement strand
CCTGGGCGGCGGAGACCAGCTCGGAGGACGGGGGCGTGTCACGCTTGCTCATGGGCCGGGAGGATGCCACGTCCCCTGCCCCTCCCCGACGGTCGCCTGCTGCCGCGGGAGCCTGTGCTCGGGGCGGACACGTGCGGCTCGCGGCCTCGCCAACGGAACCGGCCGTCTCAGTTTCCGTGACACGTCGCGTCCGGAGTCTGACCATGCCCGTGGATTC
>NZ_JBKGHJ010001314.1:0-220 GCF_046520365.1 Corallococcus sp. 4LFB | reverse complement strand
TAGAAGCTGCAACCCCGCCGGTTGAAACGAAACCGGCGAGAAGCACGGTAGCAAAGTCGCGAAGCAGGACAAGCGGCTCGGTCTTTGAAAACCAAATAGCAAACCCAAGCAGTAATGGATTGCGGAACACGCAGTCAATTTTTGAGGGCATCTTCACCTCAAGAGCAGCGCTGAAAGCGCAGCGAGAGGGAAGTGCCGACGAATCAGCGAGCCGAGACTC
>NZ_JBKGHJ010001313.1:0-228 GCF_046520365.1 Corallococcus sp. 4LFB | reverse complement strand
GGATGCCGACGAGGGCCTCGACGGAGCGCTCCACGCAGAGCACCACGCGCACGTCAGGGCCGACGCCCAGCTTCACCAACCGGTGAGCGAGCTGATTGGCTCGCGTGTCCAACTCACGGAAGGTGAGCTGCTCGTCGCGGCAGATGACAGCCAAGGCGTCGGGCGTGCGAAGGGCCTGGGCGGTGAAGGCGTCATGGAGGCAGAGGTCGCGAGGGAACTCCGCGCTGG
>NZ_JBKGHJ010001312.1:0-231 GCF_046520365.1 Corallococcus sp. 4LFB | reverse complement strand
CCACGACCTCGCCGAACAGCTCCGCCCCCAGCGCGCCCACCGCCAGCGGCAGCCCTCCGCGTCGTCCACGTGCGTGAAGCCCGTGCCGGATGGGCCGGTGAGGGCTCCAGGATTTCGGCACGGTAGTGCCGCCCAGCCCAGCGCGTGCAACGCCACGCCGGAGTCGTGCACCGCTGCCCAGCACCTTGAACTCGCCCAGCGCGGTGGGGCCCACGGAGGGCTCGCCGTCGG
>NZ_JBKGHJ010001311.1:0-232 GCF_046520365.1 Corallococcus sp. 4LFB | reverse complement strand
ATCCGCTCGCGGCCAACGCTTTCCACGAGCTTGGGGCCGAAGATGTTCAGCCAAACAATTCGTAGATCTTGTCGAACCATCCTTCGCGCCTCTCGTCATCACGGCCAAATTGGGGAATCAGCCAATTGCTCATCTGCATTGCTATAGCCGACGCATAGGCAACTGGATATTGAGATGCCACGCACGAGCCACCGCCGCAAGGCTGCGGCTAGACTCCTCTCTGAAAAATGGG
>NZ_JBKGHJ010001310.1:0-233 GCF_046520365.1 Corallococcus sp. 4LFB | reverse complement strand
GCTGGAGACGGACGCGGGCCTCAAGGGCTACCTCGAATACACCACCGACCTCTTCACCCCTGCCACCGCCGCCCGCATGGCCGAGCACCTGCGCGTGCTCCTTCAGGAAGCCGTCGCGCAGCCGAATGAGTCCGTTGCCCGATTGCCGCTGCTGACCACGGATGAACGGCACGAAATCCTGGTGGCGTGGAACGCCACGCGGGCGCCCTTCCCGGAAGCGTGCGTGCACTCGC
>NZ_JBKGHJ010000130.1:0-18094 GCF_046520365.1 Corallococcus sp. 4LFB | reverse complement strand
GCCCACCAGCATCCGCTGCCGCAGCGCCTGGCGGACCTCGTCCAGCCCGGCCGGGGGCAGCTTCAGCCGCGCCACCGCCGTGTCCACCTCCGGCATGAGGCGCTGCTCGAACGTGGCCAGCGCCGAGGGCAGCCCGTCCGCCGCCGCCCGGGCCAGGTACACGTCCGCCATGTGCAGCCTGCCCCAGGTCTCCTCGTGGCCGTCCGCGGGCACCAGCCGCGCCAGGTGCGCCGCGAAGCGCGAGCCCTCCAGCGGGATGTCCGGCCAGGACTGCCGGGCCGCTTCCAGGGCCTGGGCCAGCCGCTCCTGGAGGACGGAGAGGGCGCCTGCCGGCTCCGTCTTTCCTCGAGCGGTCATGAAGGCCTGGGCTAGGGGCAGGTCCGGGGCGGCCACGGGACAGGACACTACCACCGGCCCCTGTCGCGACGCCGGGTCACCCGACATGTCGCGCCGGGGCTCCCACCTGTCAGGTGTCCCCCGGGATACGCTCCGGCCCCCCCGTGTCCACCCGCGCACGCCCGCCCGGGCATGTGGGGCTCCCCCTCTTGCCCTCGTCCGCCCGAGCGGCATTCAACCCCCCCGTGGCCCTCCGGCCGCGGCCGCCCATGGCCTGCGCTTTGCTGGTAGAGGCGGGAGGGACGTCGGCTGGTGCGGAGGTGTGAACGTGGATGAAGTCGGTGGTGGGCTCGGTGGCGGGCTCGGTGGTGGGCTCGGAGCCGGGCCCGGTGACGCGGTGTACTCCTCGTGGCTGGAGGTGAGCGCGTCCCACTTGCGGCACAACGTGGCGGCGTTCCGCGCGCTGGAGTCCTCCGGTCCCACGCCCCGGGCGCTGGGCGCGGTGCTCAAGGGCAACGCCTACGGCCACGGGCTCGCGCAGGTGCTGCCGCTGGTGCACGCGGGCGTGGACGTCCTCTACTTCATCGCGCCGCAGGACGCGCTCACGGTGCGCGCGCACGAGGCCGCGCACGGGCTGCCCGCGCGGCAGGTGGTGGTGCTGGGCGCGGTGGCTCCGGAAGAGGCCGTCGTGCTGGCGCAGCAGGGCATCGACGTGGTGGTGGCGGACCGCTCCTGGGCGGACGCGGTGCCTTCCCTGCGCGCGGCGAGGCTGACGCGCCCCCTGCGCGTGCACGTGCACATCGACACGGGGCTGGGCCGCGAGGGCTTCACGTTGGATCAGCTCCCGCGGGAGACGGCGTTCCTGGCGGACGCGCCGGACGTGTTCGAGCCGGTGGGCGTGCTCAGCCACTTCGCCAACACGGAGGACGTGACGGAGCAGGCGTACGCGCTGGCGCAGCTGGACGCGTTCGAGACGGCGCTGGGGCACCTGGCGGCGCAGCTGAGGCCCGCGAAGCCATTGCAGCGGCACATCGCCGCGAGCGCCGCGGCGCTGGTGCTGCCCCGGGCGCGCTACGAGGCGGCGCGGGTGGGCATCTCGCTGTATGGCCTGTGGCCTTCACCGGAGACGCGGCTGTCGGCGCGGCTGGTGCTGGGTGAGCTGCCGGTGCTCAAGCCGGTGCTGTCGTGGCGGTGCAGGAGCCAGGTGGTGAAGTGGCTGCCGGCGGGCGCGTACGTGGGCTACGGCTGCACGTACCGCTGCCCGGAGCCCACGCGCGTCGCCGTATTGCCGGTGGGCTACTACGACGGCTATCCGCGCCTCGCGTCCGGCAAGGCGCACGTGCTGGTGAACGGGCGGCGGTGCGCGGTGCTGGGCCGCGTGATGATGAACCACCTGATGGTGGACGTGACGCGCGCCTCGTCCGACGAGCGCCCGGTGACGGCCACGCTCCTGGGCCGCGATGGAGAGGAGTCCGTGTCCGCCGAGTCCCTGGCCGGCTGGGCGCAGACCATCCACTACGAATTGGTGACGCGCCTGGGCGCGCACCTGCGCCGCGTCGTCGTGGAGTAGCGCGCTACTTCGGCGGGGTGCCCTCGGTCAGGCCCGGCGACGGCGCGGTGACGACCGCCGGAGGCTGCACCTTCCAGCGGCGGTGCAGCCACAGCCACTGCTCCGGATGCCGGCGGATGGCGCGCTCCAGCGCCGCCGTGACTCGCGCGGTGTGCTCGGTGATGGGGTCCGCGCACTCACCGGGCTTCGGCGGGAGGATGGGGCCTTCCACCTCCAGCTTGTAGCGCGCGCCCGGGCCGGGAGGCCGCACGCCCATCACCACGAACACCGGCACGCCCGTGCGCTCGGCGGCCACCGCCATCGCGGGCGTCGTGGACGCGAGCCGGCCGAAGAAGGGCACGAACACCGCGGACTTCGCGGGCAGCGCCTGGTCCAGCAGCATGTACGCGGACTCGCCGCGGTTCACCGCGTCCGTAATCTCCTGGATGGCACCCTTCGGGTAGATGAGCCCCGCGCCCGCGCCCAGCCGGTTCACCGCGATGCGCGTGTTCAGCGCGCCCTTGAGCGGCCGCACCAGCGCGTTGAGCGGGATGCCCCAGCGGATCAGCATCTGGCCCACCAGCTCCCAGTTGCCGAAGTGCGCCGTCACCAAGAGCGCGCCCTTGCCCGTGGCCACGTGCGCCTTGAGCGCCGCCCACGCCTCCTCGCCGTCGATGCCCTGCTGGTCCCAGTCCGGCGTCATCCGGTCCCCGGACGGCAGCGACTCCACCACCACGCGCGCCATGGTGAGGTACGCGCCGCGCGCGATGTCGCGGCGCTCCGCCTCGCTCTTCTCCGGCAGCGCCTGCGCCAGGTTGTCCAGCGCCACCTTGCGGCGGATGCCCAGCGTGTAGGCCAGGCTCGCCACGAAGCGCGCCAGCGCATCGCGTGCAGCGGGCGACAGCCACGTGAGCAGCGCCCAGACGCCCCGCGTCAGGAACGCCACGACGGGGCCCGGCGGCGAACCGATGATGCGGCGCAGGTGCTCCGGCGGCGTCTTCCCCTCGGGAGGGGTGTTCGTTTGCGATGGCAGCGGATGCGAGGAGAGGGGAGCGGACACGGCGGCGCACTCCACCGCGAACACGACCTGACAGCAAGGCCACGCACTGCTTGCTCGTCGCTACCTTGCCAGGCTGCTCTGGTCCACACTGCGCGGCCATGCCCAACCTGCTCCGTCCGGTGGCCCTGGCCACCGCAACCTTCCTTGCGGCATGCGGTGCCCGCCAGGGCAACGCTCCCGCTCCGGGTGCCGTTGAAACGCCGCCTGCCGTGCAGGCCGCCGCGGCGCCCACTCCCCCCACGCTGCGGCTGCCGGATGACGTGCGGCCCACCAAGTACTCCATCGTCTTGAAGATGGATCCGAAGGCGGAGGCCTTCGAAGGCACCGTCGACGTCATGCTGGAGGTGGCCAAGGCCACCAACGTCATCTGGATGCACGGCAAGGACCTCACCGTGAAGGAGGCCACGCTGGAGCAGGCGGGCGTCACCCACCCGCTCAAGACCTCCACCGCCGGCGAGGACTTCCTGAGCCTGACGCTGGACAAGCCCCTGGCCGTGGGCGGCGCGAAGCTGCACCTGACGTACACGGGCACCGCGTCCGCGCGCGAGACGTCCGGCGCCTTCCGCGTCAACGAGGGCGGCGACTGGTACATCTACACGCAGTTCGAGCCGCTGGGCGCCCGCCGCGCCTTCCCGTCCTTCGACGAGCCCGGCTTCAAGGTGCCGTGGCAGCTCACCTTCCACGTGCCGGAAGGCAACGTGGCCGTCACCAACACGCCGCAGCTGGCGGACGAGAAGGGCGCGGACGGCTGGCACATCTACCGCTTCGCGCCCACGCAGCCCCTGCCCAGCTACCTCATCGCCTTCGGCGTGGGCCCGTTCGACTTCCTGCCCGCGCGCGACGCGGGGCAGAAGCACGTGAAGACGCGCATCATCACGCCGCGCGGCCGGGCCAGCGAGGGCGCGTGGGCCGCGAAGGTGACGCCCGACATCCTGGAGCGCCTGGAGGGCTACTTCGGCATCCCGTACGCGTTCGAGAAGCTGGACGTGCTCGCGGTGCCGCTGATGGGCGGGGCCATGGAGAACCCGGGCCTCGTCACCTTCAACTCGCGCCTCATCCTGGCGAAGCCGGAGGAGGACACGGTGGGCCGCCAGCGCGCGTTCGCGAACGTGCAGGTGCACGAGCTGGCGCACCAGTGGTTCGGCGACCTGGTCACCATGGCGTGGTGGGACGACCTGTGGCTCAACGAGTCCTTCGCCTCGTGGATGACCCCGCGCATCGTGGAGTCGTACCAGCCCACGTGGGACGCGCCGGTGGAGCGCGTGCAGAACCGCAACGGCGCGCTGGAAGCGGACAGCCTGGTGGCCGCGCGCTTCATCCGCCAGCCCATCCAGGACGCGGGTGACATCCAGAACGCCTTCGACGGCATCACCTACGGCAAGGGCAGCGCGGTGCTGGCCATGGCGGAGACGTGGCTGGGCCGCGACGTGTTCCAGAAGGGCATCCAGCGCTACCTGCGCGCGCACGCGGGGAAGAACGCCACCGCGAAGGACTTCCTGGACGCGCTGTCGCAGGAGTCCGGCAAGGACGTGGCCCAGGTGATGAACAGCTTCCTGGACCAGACGGGCGCGCCCTTCATCACCGCGACCCTGCTGTGCGACGGCGGCAAGCCGCGCGTGGCCCTCACCCAGCAGCGCTACGTGCGCCTGGGCTCCAAGGCCCCGGACGCGCAGTCCTGGACGGTGCCGGTGTGCGTGAAGTACCCGGGCGCCGGCAAGGACGCCACCGCGTGCACGCTGATGACGGAGGAGAAGGCGGAGGTGCCGCTGCCGGAGGCCAGGGCGTGCCCGGCGTGGGTGTTCCCCAACGCGGACGGCGCGGGCTACTACCGCCTGCGCATGGCTGATGACACGCGCGCCAGGCTGATGAAGTCCGGCCTGACGAAGCTGTCGCGCGCGGAGCGCGTGGTGCTCTTGAGCGACTCGCTGGCGCTGGCGCAGGCGGGGCTCATGCCCGCGGCGGAGGCGCTGCCCCTGCTCACGGGCGTGGCGGAGGACCCGGACCGGCAGGTGCTGGAGGCGGGCCTGGAGCTGCTGGACCTGGTGTCGTCGCGGCTGCTCACGGAGGCGCAGGACGCGGACCGCGCCCGCTACGTCCGGGACACCTTCGGGCCGCGCGCGCGCAAGCTGGGCTTCAAGCCGCGCCCCGGTGAGAGCGAGGACCTGCGCCTGTTGCGCCCGCGCCTGCTGGAGCTCGCCGGCAACGAGGGCAACGACCCGAAGCTCGTCGCGGAGGCGCGCACGCTGGCGGACCAGTGGCTCAAGGACCGCAAGGCGCTGTCCGCGGACGTGGTGGGCGCGGTGCTCTCCATCGCCGCGGAGCACGGGGACGCGGCCTTCCACGCGAAGCTGCTGGAGGCCCTGCGCGGGGAGAAGGACCGCTACCAGCGCCAGCAGCTGCTGGGCGGCCTGTCCCATGTGACGGACCCGAAGCTGGTGAAGGCGAACCTGGAGCTGCTGCTCGACCCGAAGCAGGACATGCGGGAGAACCTGTGGCTGCTCTTCGGCGCGTCGCGCGACCCCCGCACCCGTGACACCGCGGTGGAGTTCCTGAAGACGCACTTCGACGCGCTGGTGGGCACCGACGACAAGCCCGGTCTGCTGCCGGAGGGCATGGGCTCCCGGCTGCCGTACATGGCCGCCGGCTACTGCGACGCGGGCAAGCGCAAGGAGCTGGCCGCTTTCTTCGAGCCGCGCGCGGACAAGCTCCCCGGCTCCGAGCGCGTGCTGCGCCAGGTGCTCGAAATCGTCGACCAGTGCGTCGCGCTGAAGGAGGCCCAGGGCGCGAGCATCGGGACGTTCCTGTCGGGCAAGCCGAAGACGCCGCAGGCGCCGCCCGCGCCCCGGTAGGGCGCATGAAACGACGCCGGGTCCGCGTGACGTGCACGCGGACCCGGTGGGGCATCGTTGCATGATTCGCCGTGCCATCTAACGCTTTCCACTCCCGCTGACATGACTGTGAGGTGAAAGATGGTCCGTACTCATCAAGTGACCGGAGTTGCTCCCATGAACCTGGAAGAGAAGGAGACCGGAAGGCAGAATAGTTAGCTGTTGAGAGCCTATTTCGGCAGGAGCGAGTGGAACTACGTGGTGATGCCTAGCGCGAAGTGCACCATCGCCAAGTATGTGTCCTCTCGCTTCTCCCATTGCACCAGCAGCCGTCGGAAGCGGTTGAGCCAGGAGTGGGTTCGCTCGACGACCCATCGTGGCGAAGTGCGTCGGCGCCGTGCGCGTTTGGGACGGAGTTGGGAGTGCCGTCTCGGCACCTGGAGCCTGGAGCCATACTCCTGGGCCAGCTCACGTACAGGCCTGAATGCGTACCCCAGGTCAACGCAGAGCGTCTGACGACGGCTGCGATTCGGCAGGGCATTCGGACTGGATCGATTCAAGCATGGAGCGCGCCAGCTTGAAGTCGTTCGTGTTGGCGCCAGCAACCACGAGGCCGAAGGAGACGCCGCGAGAATTTGTCAGCAGGCTGCGCTTGGTACCCCACTTCGCCCTGTCGGTGGGATCGGGGCCGGTTTTTTCCCGCCCAGTGGCGCCTTGTCCTGGGTGCCGTCCAGCGCCAACCACCGCCAATCAATCTTCGTCAGGTTGTCATAGGCGAGCAGTCCCTGACGCCAGAACTCACGGAAGACACCTGCGGCAACCACTCCCGGAAGCGTCGGTAGGCCGAGGACGGATGGCACAGGCCCGTGGCCTTCAACGCGCCCCACCGCATTGCACTCCTGTGCGCAGCACCAGCAGAATCCCATCCAGGGCCTGCCGGTCCGGTACTCGTGGGTTATGGCACCCCAGCGGGTGTTCTGGCCGGTCCAGCAGCAGTGGCTCGATGCGTCGCCACAGCTCGTCCGGCACCCGCCAGCCGTCGTCCTTCTTCACTACCCCATGGCCGCTTCCTCCTGCTCCTTCAACCCGGCAGGTGGCTGGCCATCTTCCTTACTGAAATAGGCTCTAAATCTAGTAGCGATGAATGCGTACTCGGCGGTTTCCCATCCGTTCGTAAGAGCCCCCCGGGCTATTTTGCTTCGCCGTGGAGTTCCTCTGCCCTAACACGGGAACCTGAACCTGATCGTTCAGCATTTCCATGCTACGCATCAGAATTCGAGCCAGACTAGGTTTTCAATGCCGAGTTTGTCGGCCGCAGAGCGCACCATCGCTCGAAAGCCTGGTTCCTCGAACTTCCCATTGGCCTGAAGTAGAACGGCGCCGAATGCGGCACGACCTCGAAATCCAAAGGTCCGCTCGTGTAGGGATAATAGGACATGACGCCAATCTGCGGCCCGCGCCCAACAAACCACTCGCCCATCCGCGAAGACACGCCCATGGGGCTTGATGAAGTCCTCGTGCACCGGGGTGTCCGGCGCAAGGCGTAGAACACGCAGTGGGCGCTCCGGGTCCTGCAGGCTCGTTCGAGTGTAGTCTTTGAGAAGAGTGTCCTTGATGTAGACGCGGATCTTGCCCTTGTCCATGTACATTCCGAGCACGCCGCCTACCTTGGGATCATCTGTCCAAAGCGCGTACTGAGTAGCTCGTTGCGACGCAGGGAGTGCAGCCCAATCAAGGTCGTCTGCTCTCGCCCAAATTTGATTGCGCACGGCATTTCGCACGCTCATTGGCAGGGTCACTGCACTCCTCCAGGTGCAATGGGCCTCGGAAAGTCGAATTCAGGAAGCTCCAATGTCGCGTCCCCCTCACGGTTGAAAAGGTCCGCTTGGTCCAAGAGCCACTCGCATAAGAAGCTCCCAGCCGAGTGATCGGCGAAGCTGACCAGTTTATTGCCGAGGCCTAAGCGTTCGACAGACTCACGCCGTGTCGCGCGGTCTAGTTCCAGTACCTCCGCTACACGGCGGAGGTCGGTTACGAAGTCCAAGACGATCACCTTGTCCTTCATTTTACTGACGCGCAGCCCGCGACCAAGTTGCTGAACGAAGATGCGGCGGCTGTGCGTGGCGCGCATGAAAACAACGAGGTCGACGTCTGGAACATCGACACCCTCGTTGAAGAGGTCAACGGTCGCGACGATCTCCATCTCGCCCGCCCGAAATTTCGACATCAAGGCATCCCGCTCGCGAGCTGGGATCTCTGCGCTGATGACTTCGCTGCTGAAACCGTATTTCCTCAGAGCGGCGACGAAACTACGAGCGTGCTCAACGGTTGGGCAGAACACGACACCCGCACGTCGGTTCTCCGTGTCGAATACAGTTCGGATTTGGCGTGCCGCCTCCTCATCCCGCGTGGGAATCAAAAGCTGCCGATTCAGTTGCGCCAGTGAGTAGCGATGCTTTGATTGGCTCTGGACGAAATGCCAGTCGATGTTATCCGCAAGCAATCGGTAGTCCACCTCTGCGAGGAATCCCTTCGCGAGGCCGTCAGCGATTCCCATCCTAAATACAGGCTCTCCGAGCACCTGATCAATGTCGTAGGAGTCTCCACGCCACGGAGTGGCAGTGACTCCGCCCAGCATTGGTGGATTAAGGATTGCCAGTGCCCGCTGGAAGGTTTGCGCTCCTATGTGATGTGCCTCATCAATGAGGACAAGGCCGAATCTCGGCATTCGTTCTATTTGGGCCACCACACTCTGGATCGTTGCGAACGTGATGCCATCCCAGAACGCCGGTATCTCGCCATCACTCAAGTGATGGGTAGGAATCCATCGAGGAAGCTGGTGCCAGAAGCTTCGGTGGAGCTGTTCCACCAAGTCACGGGTATGCGCCAGCACAAGTACGCGAGTCTCATCGATTAGCCCATCGTGCAGCAGCCCTGCGACGACCTCCGCCATGACAACAGTCTTGCCTAGGCCCGTTGCCATGACGACTTGGCCGCGCCCCTTATCTACCAGCGCCATCCTGAGCAGTTCCGACGCTGACTCCTGGTAGGCGCGGAGTTGACGCTGCTGGGGCGGATGCTCCGGAGTGCTCCCCATTAGACGGAGAAGTTCGAGAGGGCCTACCACCTCGATTTTTAGACCGAGTTGCCGATAACGCTCTTGCTCCTCGCGGAAAGCATCCCCCGGAGGGCGGGATGTAGCCACGACCATGCGCTGCGCGCCGTAGTAGCGCGCCGCGTTCACTACCTCGGTGAGCGCGGCCTTAGGAGGTGCCTGAGTGGTGGTGTGCTTGCACTGAAAGACCCAAAGCTGCCCACCTTGGACGCCCAAAACATCCCCGCCATGATCCCCGCCACCGGCGACAATACGGACATCCTCGAATCCATTCGCGAGCATCAGCCGTGCAACGTCACGTTCGAGCATCTGCCAAGGTCCATTGAGGAGCCGGCGCTCATCGAGGAAGCCTCTTGTAGGGTCGAGCATCTAGTCCTCGTCAGGCGCGAGGAGCTCCAGGGCCAATGCGCTCCGAAGGAGACGCGGCCGTGAGGCTTCGCCCAGGGTCGTCGGGTCGCTCTCAGCCAGCCATAGAGCATCCAGTAGGAGGCCCGAGTAGTAGCGTACTCGCTCACCTTTGGCATGCTCGGTGGCTGCGGCGGTTGGCAAGTCCAGCTCGCTATAGGACGCATCCCAGCACCGGCCGTCGAAGAACAACTCGGGGAAGAGACCGAAGAGCTTGATGAGGGTGTGGCGTGAGGCAAACTCTAGGAACCGTCCTGCCTCGATCAATGCTTTAGGGGAATGCACTTGGCGAGTGACCATCCTAGTGAGGATGTCGTTACGTTCTGATTCCGCTAATTGCTGGAAGAGAGCGACGCCTTCGGATGCGTCGAGGCCCGAGGAGACCTTGAGCGCGATGGTTGAAAGAACGCTTCCAGCGTTCGCAGAGAGCGCCGCAGGGTCAATCTTGTTTGGCGTTCCATACGCCTCTCGAAGACTTGCGAAGATCATCTCGAAGTCGGCGTTCTGTCGAATGCTTCGCTGGTGGTCCATGATTGTCCAGGAAAGCTGTGCTAGCAGTCCATCGAGCGGCGTCAGGGTGGTCGACTTGAAAGCAAGGTGAGTCGGATTCACTAGGAAGAGAAAAACACCCGACGGATCGGCCTTGAGTCGCCATGGACGCTTGGCATCCCCGAGGTCAGGATCGGCTGGACTCACCACAAAGGCTTTGATGTTGAATTTCTGTCCTGTTGAATTTTCCCGGTATTCATGAGTTAGCGAATGAATGGGGACTCGCAGGGGCGCAGGGGTATTCGTGGGAGAGGGAGTAACGCCTTCCGAAGCGGAGGGCCTGCTGCCACTGAAACCAGGGAGGGGGGATGGTTCAGAATCAGTCCCTGGCGTAGTTGTTGGGGCCGCTCCCGAAGGTGGGGGAGAGCTTGGGGGGCCCTTGAGGAGAGTTTTGTCGGCCTCCTGGACGAGATCCCACCACTTGGCGTCGGTGGAATAGGCAGGGTCGCCCGCGCGAAACTGCTCCGCCATCCTTGCCGCCTGGTTATTTAGCTCTGGTGGAACCAAGAGCAGCTTCTCATAGCAACCAGCAGACTTCTTATGAGGGGTTGAGCGGCGGAAAGCTTGATAGAGTTTGAAAAGTGGTGCGACGTTGCGGTCGGGCTCGAACGACCTTTCCTTGGCCACATTGGGGCGGAGCGGGCCTAGTCCGCGGACGAGTTGCACCATTTCATCCCAGGCAGGGTCGGTGCGCTCAAACCGATCCTTCATGTAGCTCACGCGGCAGTGGTCGATGTGAATTTCGCCCACCAACCGTCCAAGCCGCCGATGGTCGTCAATGGGGTATTCCTTTTCCAACGATCCATCGGGCTCTACCCAGTCGAAAAGTTCCTTACTCCGAACCTCGATTTTGCGACCATTGCGCAAGAAGTCGATGCCGTACTCAGTCTCGTGCAGATAGCGCTGCACTCCGAGCCACCCGTACACCCGTCGGGTGCGTTCGACCACAATCCCTGAGTCGCGACAGGTTGGACATTCGCTCGCCTCTCGCACCAACCACTGCCAGCATGAAAGGCAGAATGGTCGGGCCGGTAGGGTCACGTCCACTGGTTGGAACGCGGCAACGGTGCCGACGGGAGGCGGTAGGATGACTTCTCGAATCGGCCCGCCGTTGGATCCCCAGATGCAATGTTGGTGGCCGTTGACCTTGGCTGTATTCACATGCAGCGAGAATTCCAGCGGACTCCCGCCCGGCCTAAGCATCGCCGAGTAGGACTCGGCGAGGTGCTTGGAAAGCTGGGTGCGATTAGCCGCCTTCGCGAACCACTGAGCTTGGTCGACCTTGAGTGACTCAATGATGACCTCAGTGCCGTGCTCCTGAGGATCGGCCTTCGGTCGGCTAAGCCCGTCGGTCATGTAGTCACTGGAGCGAGATAGTTCGGCGAAGTCGATTCGGACTCCTGTCCACTCGCCATCGTCACGCCGTGCTGTCCAGACCGTGGTTACTCGACCCAGCTTGGCTGTCGCGATGTTGAACCCCATGCCGAACAACCCTAGGTTGTTGATTGGGTCGTTACTGGTCCAGCCCGCTTTGACGGCGTTTTCAAGAGTTGCTGCCGACATCCCCGGCCCATTGTCTCGCACGACAACTCGTGCCGCACCGCTGGATGTGGTTGGAAGAGTAACCTTGATTACTGACGCCCCCAGTTCTTCGCCCTCACGCTGAGCGCGTAGGAAGCCGTCGATAGAGTTGTCGATCAACTCGGCAATGCACCGCCACTGGGGGAGGTTGATCTCGCCGAGCATCGGAAGAATGCGGGGGTGCGGCTGCAGGTTGAACTTTGGTCGAGGGCTAGATACCGGGCTTATCGTCATCGTGGGCTCCACTTACGCAACTACTCGGGACGGAAAGAAGGGGCTTTGAGGCCTTCGCCGACTGTCACTGCCGCAGCAGTCGTGACTCCGGATGGGGTACTTACTTGACTAGGGCGGCGCGCAAGCCATCGGGATTTCGCCGCGAAGGCGACCATCCGCACCCCTACACAGCATGTCCTTCAAGGACTACACAGTCTAGATGCACGCGTGACGAAGGGCGAACCGGTTGCGCCGTACGGTCCCTGGAAGGGGGCGAGACCTGAGGGCGACTTCTGGGCGTGGCCCGAATAGGTCGATGCCGCGACAGCGGGCATGCAAAGGGTGTGCGGTAAAGGGTGTATTTTCAGTATCCGCCTTATCGCTCGCTCTTGGAGCATCACCTGAACCCGGAGTGCGGGTCGGACGTCCCATAGAGCTGCCGGTAGGTAGGAAACGCATGCCGGTGGCTGATCGCTGATAAGGATATAGTGGCGGAGCTGAGTTTAAACCTAACAGCACCTAACGAAAGTCAGGGCTGGGGTGGCCGTTTGCAAGGAGCGTCCTCAGCTTGAGGAGCATGGTCCGCGAACTCGTTCCCGACGCCTTCTGGCAGCGCGTGGCGCCGCTGCTGCCTGCGCCCCGGCCCAAGAAGAAGTTGGGCCGCCCACGGGCGGACGACCGGGCGGCGCTGGAGGCCATCGTCTTTGTGCTGCGGAGCGGCATCCCGTGGGAGATGCTGCCTCGCAAGCAGTTCGGCCTGTCGGGCATGACGGCCTGGCGCAGGCTGGAGGAATGGACCCGCGCAGGCGTATGGGAACAGCTCCAGGCGCGGCTGCTGGATGAGTTGGGCCTGCGCGGCAAAGTGGACCTCTCCCGTGCCTCCATCGACTCCTCGTCCGTGCGGGCGTCAAAAAGGGGGGCCTCACGGGCCCAAGCCCGACGGATAGAGCGAAGGCGGGTAGCAAGCATCATCTTCTCGTAGAGGCCCATGGCCTGCCACTGACCGAATCGGTGACAGCCGCCAACGTCCACGACACGCACGAACTCTTCCCCCTCGTCGACTCCGTGCCCGCGGTGCGGATGCCTTCGGGGCAGCACCGCTTCCGCCCCGGAAAGCTCCACGGCGACAAGGCCTACGCCTCCAGGAAGAACCGGAGCGGGCTTCGCCTGCGCAGCACTGCCGCTCGCATCGCGCGCCCGGGCGTCGAGTCCAAGGAAAGGCTCGGACGCTACCGTTGGGTCGTGGAGCGCACGATGGCGTGGAAGAACCAGTTGCGCCGACTTCGAGTTCGCGACGAGCGCAGGGACGACGTCCACTTCGGCTTCCTCGTCCTCGGGTGCTGCGTCATGCTCCTGCGTCGCCTCTGTCCTGGCATTTGTTAGGAGCTGTAAGGACAGCCCGTGCGGGCGGCAGCCAAAGGGGGGCTTCCAAGCATTCATTCGACTGCCTGGAAGGATGTACAGAGAAGTGCCCTAGACAGAGACCGCAGGTCGATTCGCCTCCCCTGCCTGATAGCGTCCCCGAAGATTAAGTATTTCTTGAGACAAGTAGAAGCAGACTATCCGGTGGGACTAACTCGCGAGAACTCAGGGGTTCGTTAAAGTAGGAGCGCCACGTACGAATTCCCGCGCGTTAGCTCCTCTGGAGAATCCGTTATGGGCGTTGCGACCTATACTCGGCCCGAGGCGCTTGCTCGAAGCCCCAGCAGGGGGCATGAAGCCGAGGCCTACCTGCGTGCCCAAATCGAGGGCTACATTCATCATCTCCAATTGATGGGCCGTGTCTTCAATCAACACGCGCGGCGCTTGGGCCTTGGCGTCCGACTAGATCCCAAAAAAGCGATTAAGGGAGCGCGAAGTTTCCAAAGCTTGCATCGGGTAGCGAGGTTTATTGATCGAAGGGATGACTCCGGCGTGCTCCACGATGCCCAGTTGATGACGGCGCTAGATTGCGTGTCGAACATGCTTCGGGAACCGAATCGCAGCGGCTTAGTGCTCGGTGCCATGCAGTCAGGGAAGACTACGACTTCTCTCGCGCTGCAGTTCGCTGGCCCGATTGTCTACCTTCTCACCGGGCGGAAGACCTATCCGATCTACTTGGTCACCAGTCATACAAGTCAGGAAGACCAAACAAAGATTGAGCTGCAGAACTTCCTCGACTACTATGGCGATTTGGAGATCGTCGTAGACAAGGAGAATCGCTGCAGCCTCATCGAATACGTCGGCGAGTTGCCCCTGCATCCCGCCTTTCTTCTTTCTCCTACTATTGCCACCTACCGCGCCCAAGTGCTTCGTGATGCCTTGCCGAGTGTATACATCGGCCCGCGATTAGAGGACTTCGTGCAGCGTCGCGTGCGTGGAGATGGCGTCCAGAGGGTAGCCGCCCTCTGTCGCCGTGCGAATGAGGCAGACTTCTCGCCACTCCTAATCATTGATGAGCCCCAGTTTGGGGCGAGCGATCGGCTGGTGCAAAATGATGATGGTGAGTTCGAGCGCCGCCCCTGTGTGCTGGTGCGGATGTTCGAGGCGATTGAGGCCGCCCTTGGCACCGAACGTCAAGACCACGTCTTCATTGGGCTCTCGGCCACACCCTACGAGTTAAAGGACCTCTCAAAGGTCTGGACCGTCAAGCAGTACCTCACGCCTGCATACTCCGGCTTCAACTACTTCGGTGGCGAGGTGATCAGCGACGGCGTGGACGTGACGCCGCCACGCACCATGGGCTTTGGCGAGTTTGCTAGGGAGGCGCGGCTCCCATTCTTGGCGAATGTCTCTCTCTCAGCCTATCAAGGGCCCAGGGAATTCACCCACTTCGCGCGAAAAGTCGGCTTCTCCGGTGGGCATCAAGACTACCAGCGGCAGGTTGAGGCTACGCTGCGACAGGCCATCAGGTGGATGATTGGCCGCTCGCGGGAGCCCGTTGGCATCTGCGTCCGGTTGCTCAACGACAACACGGGCACTCGGCACCTGCTCGACCAGTTAGGCCTGGGCCCCCATGAACTCGAAGTCATCAAGTACTTTGGGCCTGAATTCAAGGGGAAGAGTGTAAAGCGGGTGATTGAAGAGAGGCGGCGACCCGAGTTGCCTTACCTTATCGCGGTGACGAATCGTGCCAGGATGGGGGACGCGTTTCCCGGTGAGGTCCAGTGGTTCCTGGACTTCTCGCGAAGGGCAGCGGATCTCAACGCGTTGCTGCAAGGGCTTTTGGGTCGTGCCTGTGGCTATGGCAAGAAGTCCAATGTCATCCTTTCGGATGAGAACGCGGAAATCATAGCCGACTACCGTCGGACTCAGGGCGGATACATCTACCGGACCAGCCGACACAGTTTCGTGGTGAATGGGTATCGCCGTGGCGCTCCGACAAGTCTCCTGCGCGTGCGCTCGGACATGAAGGATCCGCTCATCCGTGAATTCTTCAGGCGCGTGAACGAGGAAGTCGTGGAGCCTGTGGTTCTGCAGGATCGCACGAGCCTAAGCACGCACCGCACAATCGGTGGCCGCCACCCGTATCGCACTGGGCCCATCCTGCGCATCGCGAACGAACTGGGACTCTTCGAGCATCTTGAGTCGGAGGCTAGTCGCAAGCGTCTTTTCCCGACCATCCCGGCGCGCTTCCGCATTGCGCGCGCCACGGACCGCGTTCGGCATGGTCGCAAGCGGGAACGCTTCCTTGAGTACACGGTGGATGAGAAGGGTGACTGCCGATTTACATTCCGTTGGACGACCGAGGACGCAAGCCACAGTGGTCTCTCCAGCCGTGGTTATGGTGCGCGGGACGCATCAGATCGAGCGCGGGCTGGCGATCACTTGGAGCCGCAGGTGAACATGGAGAAATTCGATCCACGAACTGGACGGCTCATCAATGACAAGTCCTCCGAGCCTGCTGCTCGCCAGCGAGGGAATTGGCGCGCGTTCATGGTGACCCTGCCGTTGGTGGAGCCGGTACGCGAACTCGAGCCAGGCGACACGACTTTCCCTATCGAGACGAGCCCGTATAGCGAGCTCATGACCGTTGAGGAGCGAGAGGTTGCTGGCTTCGGGGAATGACCCTGTGACGGCCGGCTACATCGGGGCCGAGGCTGCAGACGCCGGGTCCGCGCGCACGTGCACGCGGACCCGGTGGGAATGCCTTCGTCGTGGGGCGCCTGGGACTACTTCCGGCCGCGCGACATGAAGGACATGAAGGCCTCCTTCGCCTCGTCGGAGGCCAGGCGCTGGACGAACTCCGCGCCCTCGCGCTTGAGGGCGGCCTCCACCTGCTCGCGCAGGGGGCCGCGGATGAGCGCCTTGGTCACCTTCAGCGCCTGGGCGGGACGCTGGGCCAGGGCGCGGGCGCGCTCCAGGGCCACGTCCTTGAGCTGCGCCTCCGGGACGGCCTTGTTGATGATGCCGGCGCGCAGCGCGGTGGCCGCGTCGAACGGGTCGCCGAAGAGCAGCAGCTCCGACGCCAGCGCGAAGCCCGCCGCGCGCGGGAGCAGCAGGCTGCTGGCGCCCTCCGCGCACAGGCCCAGGTTGACGAAGGGCATGCTGAAGCGCGCCTTCTCCCCGGCCACCACGTAGTCACAGTGCAGGAGCATCGTGGTGCCGATGCCCACCGCCGCGCCCTCCACCGCCGCGAGCACCGGCTTGGCCAGGCCCGCCAGGGCGCGCAGGTAGCGGAACACCGCGCTGTCCTCGCCCGTGGGCGGGTGCTCCAGGAAGTCGCCAATGTCGTTGCCCGCCGTGAACGCGCCGCCCGCGCCGGACAGGAGCACCACCCGGACGTCGTCGCGGCGCTCCGCCTCCAGCAGGGCGGCGGTGGCGGCTTCGTACATGGCGTGGGTGAAGGCGTTCTTCTTCTCCGGCCGGTTGAAGGTGACGGAGAAGACCCCCGCGTCGAGCTGCGTCAGAAGCGTGTCGGACATGGCCGGGCAGCCTAACGCGCGTCGGGCCGCAGTGCGCGCAAGAGCAGCGGGGCCAGCGTCACCGTCTGGTGGGGAAAGGGCAGGCCCTGGCGCGGTTCCACACTGTCCGTGCTGACCAGCCGCTTCACGGGCACGCCGTGCAGGCGCTCCAGCGCGGGGCCCACCAGCAGGGCGTGCGTGGTGGCGAGGATGAAGTCGTCCACGCACCCCTCGCCCTTCAGCTCCTTCGCCGCCGCCGCCAGCGTGCCGCCGGTGGAGATCATGTCGTCCACCAGGATGGGGCGCATGCCGCGCACCTGGCCCAGGAGGCCCAGCGTCTCCACGTCCTCGCCGCTCAGCCGCGCCTTGTGCACCACCGCCCACGGGCGGCCGAGCAGCTTCGCCAGCGCCTCCGCCCGCTTCACCGCGCCCAGGTCCGGCGCCACCACCACGGTGGTGTCGGTGACGTGGGGGCGCAGCGCGTCCGCCAGCAGCGGCAGCGCGGACAGGTGCTCCAGCGGGGCGCCGAAGCAGCCCTCCAGGGCCGGGTTGTGCAGGTCCACGGTGAACACGCGGGAGAAGCGTCCATGGGACAACATGTCCGCCACCAGCCGGCCGCCCAGGGGCTCGCCCGCCCGGGCCCGCCGGTCCTGCCGCGCGTAGCCCACGTAGGGGACCACCGCCTCCATGGACGCCGCGCCCGCCCGCCAGCACGCGTCCGCCAGCAGGAGCAATTCCAGCAGGTGCTCCCCCACGGGCGGGGTGGAGGACTGGAGGAGGACGACGCGGCGGCCGCGCACCTCCTCCGGGGGCACCTCGATGTGCAGTTCTCCATCCGGGAAGCGCTCCAGCTTCACTCCCACGGGGGCCGCGCCGGACGCCTGGGCGAGCGCACGGCCGAGGTGGGGACTGGCACTGCCGACGACGAGGGCGAATGGCGTCATGAGGCCGCACCCTAGCGCGGGATTCGCTCGCGGTGCCCTGGCCTCCCGGGCATCCCGCCAGCGGAGCCACTGTCCGCGCCTCCGCCGCCGCGCTCTGGTGGAAAGCGCACCTTGTCGGGGGATGGGAGGCGGACCGATGCGTTTCCGGGACAGGGTGGAGGCGGGGCAGAAGCTCGCGGGGGTGCTGTCGCCCTACCGCTCCGGGGACGTGTGCGTGCTGGGGCTGACGCGCGGGGGGCTGCGCGTGGCCTACGAGGTGGCCCGGGCGCTGGAGAAGCCCCTGGACCTGTGGGTCGCGCGCCGGCTGCACGTGCCGGGCAGCCGCCTCACGCTGGGCGCGGTGTCGGAAGGGGGCGGGCTGTACCTGGACCCCCAGGCCGCGCGCCAGGCGAAGCTGCCCGGGGAGACGCTCCAGCGCTTCGTGCACGACGAGGTGGACGACGTGGAGCGGCAGGCCCGGCAGCTGCGGGGCGGCCTCACGCCGCGCATCCGCGGGTGCACGGTGCTGCTGGTGGATGACGGCATGGTGACGGGCGCCACCGTGGCCGCGGCGCTCCTGGGGCTGAAGCAGCAGGGCGTGCGCAGCGCGTCGTGGCGGTGGGCGTGGCGACGCCGCGCGCGCTGGAGCTGG
>NZ_JBKGHJ010001309.1:0-234 GCF_046520365.1 Corallococcus sp. 4LFB | reverse complement strand
GCAACACCAAGTAATTCCGCCGCTTTCCCGGGCGTACGAGAGCCGGTCCTCCTTCGCGGGAGGCCGGCTCTTCGCTTTTGCGGGCGCGCGCGCCCCGGCGTCCGCCCCGCCCCGGAAGGCGGGGAAAATCAGGAAGAAAAGGCCGGAGGAAACTCCGGAATGCTCACCCGGATAATCCTTTTGTAAGCAGCTTCGCGGTACCCACCCGCTTCCAACCTTCGGAGTCTCCCATGA
>NZ_JBKGHJ010001308.1:0-235 GCF_046520365.1 Corallococcus sp. 4LFB | reverse complement strand
GCGGAAGGCTCCGTCCCAGGGCCCGGCCGGACCCCTTCTGAAATGAGATACGAAAATGACCTGGAAAATTCCGGTCGTCGCCACACGCACGGCCCCGCGTTTTTTCTTGAGCCCCGGGGCCCCTGGGGGGCGTTGCGATTCGGGGGTGTAGGCCCCGCGGAGCCAGCGGCCGCGGGTGCGAATCCTGCATCGGGGCGTTGGGGGGGGCACGGAAGCGGGGGGGGCGGCTGACACG
>NZ_JBKGHJ010001307.1:0-240 GCF_046520365.1 Corallococcus sp. 4LFB | reverse complement strand
CGAAGGCGGAGGGCACCATGTACTCCGGCAGCCTCTCGTGCAGCCGCGAGCGCAGTGCGGAGACGTCCACCGTCTCCGAGCCGCTGCGGCATGCCACGTAGGCCACCAGCCGCTTGTCGCCCGCCGCATCCTCACGGGCCACCACCACCGCCTGGCGCACGCCAGGGTGCTGCTCCAGCGCGGCCTCAATCTCTCCCAGCTCGATGCGCAGGCCGCGCACCTTCACCTGGAAGTCCGCGC
>NZ_JBKGHJ010001306.1:0-244 GCF_046520365.1 Corallococcus sp. 4LFB | reverse complement strand
CCATCTACACCTCGGGAAGCACGGGCACGCCGAAGGGCGTGATGGTGGAGCACCAACGCGGTGCTTGCGCTTCCTACCGTGCGCGTGAAGCAGACAGGTGTATCGCCGGCCAGCCTTCGGGGCTGCGTGTCAGCGTCTAACGCACCGCTGTACTTCGACGCGTCGGTGCAGCAGTGGGTGGCAGCTGCGTGGACGGCCATTGCCTCTGCATCGTGCCGGAGGAGACGCGGCAGGAGCCCAAGGC
>NZ_JBKGHJ010001305.1:0-246 GCF_046520365.1 Corallococcus sp. 4LFB | reverse complement strand
CGCGTGAGGTGATGCCGTTGCGCGCCAGCGTGCGGGAGATGAGCACCGCGGTGACTGGCGGCCAGCCGTAGAGCATCAGCGGCGGGCTGGCGCGGCTGGACGCGCGGCTGTGGCGCGGGCCTCCGTCTCACGGATGCCGTAGAGGGCGCTGAGCGCGCTGACAGGCGCCGTCGGAGGCCAGGTGCGGCTCACGCGCGCCTTGCCGGACACGGCCCGCACGTCATCCACCGCGTCAGCGACAGCGGG
>NZ_JBKGHJ010001304.1:0-247 GCF_046520365.1 Corallococcus sp. 4LFB | reverse complement strand
CCTGGACAAGGCCTGGCGCGACGCGGGCATCCCGAGCCGGACTCGTTTCTTCAAGCGCGCGGTCCACCGAGAACTCACGGCCATGGGCGCCACCGAAGCCGCCGCGCGCTTCGCCCCAAAAGAGGAGGAGTGAGGCCCGTACCCACTCGCCCCAGCAGGACAACGAATAGGCCGAGAGGCCCCCAACCCGGACGCGCTCCGCCCCGCCGTCCACACGCGAGGCGGGCGCCAACATCGCCGTGAAGTG
>NZ_JBKGHJ010001303.1:0-249 GCF_046520365.1 Corallococcus sp. 4LFB | reverse complement strand
ACATCGCCATGTCGATCATCGGCAACACCAAGTAATTCCGCCGCTTTCCCGGGCGCACGAGAGCCGGTCCTCCTTCACGGGAGGCCGGCTCTTCGCTTTGCGGGCATTCTCGGAGGGCCCCCCTGGATCCCCGGGGAAAATTCGGGAGAAAATAGGGGCGAGGAAACTCTTCGGCCCTGCCCCGGATAATCCTCTTTGTAAGCAGCTTCGCGGTACCCACCCGCTTCCAACCTTCGGAGTCTCCCATGA
>NZ_JBKGHJ010001302.1:0-249 GCF_046520365.1 Corallococcus sp. 4LFB | reverse complement strand
CCACTGCCCCGGGCACCATGTACTCCGGCAACCGCTGACGCAGGCTTGCCTTCAGGGCCTCCGCTTCCAGCGTCGCGCCTGCCTTTGGCGCCACGTACGCCACGAGCCGCTTCTCCGCCCCCTCCCCCTTCGCCACGACGACAGCTTCCTTCACCGACTCCTGCTGGCGCAGCGCGGACTCCACTTCCCCCAGCTCGATGCGGAAGCCTCGCACCTTCACCTGGAAGTCCACCCGGCCCAGGTACTCCA
>NZ_JBKGHJ010001301.1:0-253 GCF_046520365.1 Corallococcus sp. 4LFB | reverse complement strand
AGACGCTTGTCGCCGGGCACGTCCTCACGGACGAGGACGGCCACCTCGCGCACCCCAGGCTGACGGGCCAGCGCGGCCTCAATCTCACCCAACTCGATGCGGAAGCCGCGCAGCTTCACCTGGTTGTCGCGACGGCCGAGGAACTCCAGTTGGCCATCCGCGCGCCAGCGGGCGAGGTCGCCGGTGCGGTAGAGGCGGGCGCCGGGCGAAGTGCTGAAGGGGTTGGGGACGAAGCGCTCGGCGGTGAGCGCGG
>NZ_JBKGHJ010001300.1:0-256 GCF_046520365.1 Corallococcus sp. 4LFB | reverse complement strand
CGGACGCCGGCTCCAGCCAGAAGCGCTCGCGCTGCCACGGGTAGGTGGGCAGGGGGCACCCCGGGGCGCCCCGCGCCGGGGTGAGGGCGCTCCAGCCAGGCTCCAGCCCCCGCGTGTAGCAGCGCCGCCACGGAGCGCCAGGCAGCGGTCTCCGCGCTCGGACTCGTTGCGCCGCAGCGACGGCAGCACCTCGCCCGGCTGCCACGTCCGCCAGTTCCTGCTCCACGGCGGGCAGCAGGATGGGATGCGGGCTCAT
>NZ_JBKGHJ010000012.1:0-42484 GCF_046520365.1 Corallococcus sp. 4LFB | reverse complement strand
ACGCGCACCAGGAGGTGCCGTTCGAGAAGCTGGTGGAGGAGCTGAAGCCGGAGCGTGACCTGAGCCGGACGCCGCTCTTCCAGGTGAGCTTCCTCCTGCAGAACACGCCGACGCAGGCGAGCGAAGCGAGGCCGAGGGACGCGCTGGCATTGCGCGGAGTGGAGATGGAAGCGACGACGGCGAAGTTCGACCTGACGCTCGCGATGGCGGAGACGGGCCAGGGGCTGGCGGCGACGCTGGAGTACAACACCGACCTCTACGACGCGAAGACGGCCGAGCGCATGCTGGGCCACTTCGGGATGCTGCTGGAGGGCATCGCGCAGGACGCGGACGCGGGGGTGTGGGAAGTGCCGCTGCTGAAGGCCGAAGAGCGTCAGCAGGTGCTCCACGACTGGAACGCGACGGCAGGGGACTCCGCGCTGGAGGGCACCCTCACGGAGGCCTTCGAGCAGCAGGTCGCCCGGACGCCGGAAGCGCCCGCCGTGCGCTTCGAGGAGGAGGTGCTCTCCTTCGCCCAGTTGGAGGCCCGAGCCAACCAGCTCGCGCACCACCTGCGCACGCTGGGAGTCGGTGCGGACGTGCCGGTGGCGCTGTGCCTGGGCCGCTCGGTGGAGGCGATGGTGGCCGTGCTGGCGGTGATGAAGGCCGGCGGCTACTACGTCCCGCTGGATCCGGCGTGGCCCGTCCACCGCCGCACCCTGGCGCTGAAGGACAGCGCCGCGCCGGTGCTGCTGACGCACGCGCGCATCGCTTCGGGTTGGGACGTCGAGGGCGCCCAGGTGCTCCTCGTGGATGCGGCCCTGCCCGAAGGGCTGCCGACGCACGCCCCGGTGCGGGTGGCGACGGCGCGCAACCTGGCCTACGCCATCTACACCTCGGGAAGCACGGGCACGCCGAAGGGCGTGATGGTGGAGCACCACGCGGTGCTGCACTTCCACCGTGCGCTGAAGCAGACGGTGTACGCCGGCCAGCCTTCGGGGCTGCGCGTCAGCGTCAACGCACCGCTGTACTTCGACGCGTCGGTGCAGCAGTGGGTGCAGCTGCTGGACGGCCATTGCCTCTGCATCGTGCCGGAGGAGACGCGGCAGGAGCCCAAGGCGCTGGTGGAGTGGGTGCGGCGTGAGCGGGTGGCCGTGCTGGACTGCACGCCGTCGCTGCTGAGGCTGCTGATTCCGCAGGGGGTGCTGGAAGGGGAGACGGCCCCCAGGTGGGTGCTGCCGGGCGGCGAGGCCCTGGACGCGGCCACGTGGGCCGCGCTGGCGGCGGCGCCGGGGACCCGGGCCTTCAACGTGTACGGCCCGACGGAGTGCACGGTGGACGCGACGGCCTACGAGGTGCGTCCCGGGACGCAGCCCGTCCTCGGAAGGCCGCTTCCCAACGTGCAGGCGTACGTGCTGGACACGCACGGACGGCCGGTGCCGGTGGGCGTGCCGGGAGAGCTTTACCTGGGCGGCGAAGGCCTGGCGCGCGGCTACCTCCAGCGCCCGGAGTTGACGGCGGAGCGCTTCGTGCCGAACCCGTACGGGGCGGCGGGGACGCGGCTGTACCGCACGGGAGACAAGGCGCGGTGGAGGGAGGACGGGACGCTGGAGTACCTGGGCCGCATGGACTTCCAGGTGAAGGTGCGCGGCTTCCGCATCGAGCTGGGCGAAGTCGAAGCGGCGCTGGCCGCGGAGCCGACGGTGCGGGACGCCGTGGTGGTGGCCCGGGAGGACGTGGCCGGAGACAAGCGGCTGGTGGCGTACGTGGTGGCGCAGCCGGGCCACACGGTGGAGTCCGCCGCGCTGCGCAGTGCCCTGAAGGGACGGCTGCCGGAGTACATGGTGCCGTCGGCCTTCGTGGTGCTGGAGGCGCTGCCCGTCAACGCCAACGGCAAGGTGGACCGCAAGGCCCTGCCCGCGGTGAAGCCGGACGCGAGCACGGCGGGGAAGGTCATCGCGCCCCGTGACACCGTGGAGCTGCAGCTCGTGTCCATCTGGGAGGAGCTGCTGGGCATCCAGCCCATCAGCGTCGACGCGGACTTCTTCGAGCTGGGCGGCCACTCACTGCTGGCGGTGAGGTTGATGACGGCGATCCGCAATCGCATGGGCCGGAACCTGAAGCTGGCGGCGCTCTTCCAGGGGCCGACGGTGGAAGGCCTGGCGTCGCTCCTGCGCGAGGAGGCGGCGCCGTCGCTGTCGCCGCTGGTGGCCATCCGGCCGGAAGGCACCCGGCCGCCGCTGTTCTGCGTCCACCCGGCCGGCGGCAACGTCCTCAGCTACGTGGAGCTGTCCAGGCGCCTGGGCCCGGATCAACCGTTCTACGCCCTGCGCTCCCTGGGCATCGAGGGCGAGCAGGAGCCGCTGAAGACCATCGAGGCGATGGCGACGGCATACGTCGAAGCCGTGCGCACGGTGCGGCCCGAGGGGCCCTACCTGCTCGCGGGCTGGTCCATGGGGGGCGCCGTGGCCTACGAGATGGCCCGTCAGCTGCGCGCGGCGGGACAGACCGTGGCGCTGCTGGCGCTCCTCGACCCGGGCTCGGTGACGCGGACGGGCGGCACCGGCGCGGAGGACGAGCAGATTGGCCAGGAGCTGGCCGCGCTCTTCACCCAGGACGGGGAGGGTGCCGAAGCCCAGGCGCCCCAGTCCACCGACGCACGGCTGGCGCGCCTGCTGGAGGAGGCGAAGCGGGCGGGGGCGGTGACGCAGGACGTGGAGCTGGAGGACTTCCGCATCCTGATGCGCGTCTTCGAGCTCAACCGGAACGCCGTCCGCCAGTACGTCCCCGGGTCCTACGAGGGCGTCATCACCCTGGTCCGCGCGAGCAAGAGCGTGGACCCCGCGCCCCTGGGCCGGGACCGCGGCTGGGAAGCGGTGGGGCAGGGCGGCGTGAAGCTGCTGGAGGTGGAGGGCGACCACTACTCCATCCTCCGCGCGCCCCAGGTGACGGCCCTGGCCGAGGCCCTTCGGAAGCTGATCGCGGAGGCCCTGGAGGAGGGGAAGTAGCAGGCAGGGAGGAGCGTCCCCCAAGGAGCATTCGTCGCCCGGCGGTCACCCCGCCGGCCAGGGGGACGCTCACGCATTGCGCGCGTCGATGCGCCTGCTATAAAGCCCGCCGTCTCGATCCCGTAGCTCAGTTGGATAGAGCGGCGGTTTCCTAAACCGCAGGCCACAGGTTCGATTCCTGTCGGGGTCACTCGCCCTGCTTCCCAAGTTGGCGGAAGCAGGGCGTTTTTTCTGTCCGGCGGCGCAGCGCCCGGCTCGTCGCTCGCGGTGCGCGGCGGGCCGGGGTGGTGGGGCGGGCTCCTCGCGCTACTTCACGAAGAAGACGTTGTTCTGGATGTTCCGGATGCTGGTGTTGCGCCGGATGATGTCGGACAGCCGCGTCGTCTTCACCCGCAGGAGGTCGAAGAAGTTCAGCGACCGCTCGTACCAGAAGCGGTCACCGGCGCGGGTGCGCTCGAACTGCTCCACGAGCGCCGCGCGCAGCGTCTCGCCGACGATGCCGCCCGGCACGTCCTGCTCGACGAACATGCCCGTGAACACGTCGATGTTGTCGATGCTCCCGTACAGCTGCTCCAGCGCCTGGGCGGCCTGGGCGTCGTTAGTGATGTCCGAGAAGCGCGTGTACTTCCTCAGCCCCAGCTCCGCGCGCACCGTGTTGAAGTCCGGCAGGCCGTGGTCGCGCCCGCGCTGGAGGTTCAGCGAGAGGAGGTCCAGGCCGCCGGCGCCCGCCGGGCCGAAGAGGAAGCTGCGCACGTCGTCGATCATGAAGCGGTCCAGGTCCTGCGCCTTCTGGGCGGCGACACCGCGCAGGAACGGCTCGATGCCGCCGTTCTCCAGCAGGGGCGGCGTCGCGCTGAAGAAGGCATCGCGCAGCGACAGCGGCCCCGCGGCGACCGGCGAGCCGTCCTCATTGAGCCGCAGGATGAAGGGGCTGAGCAGCGTGTGGCCGAGCCGGTAGGCGGAGGTCGAGAAGCTCTGCGCGATGCCCGCGTTCACGCTCGGGTTGTAGCCGCGGTAGGGCCGCAGCGCGTGGGCGCCCAGCAGGGCATCCAGGAACTCGGTGTAGGTGATGTGCTGGAGCTCGGCGATCACGATGCGCCGCGCGGCCTGGTAGATCTGCTCGTCGGAGAAGCGGGGGTTCTCCCGCGCGATGCGCGCCGCCTGCCAGTTGTGCTCGCGCACGAACAGCGTGTGCATGACGGCCAGCGTGGGCTGCTCGTTGGCGCGGATGTCGCCGCCGACGAACAGGTCCGTGGACAGGTCCGGCTGCTCGGGCGAACCCGCGTTCGGCTGCGTGCCGTCGTTGTAGGGCAGCAGGTCGCCATAGGAGGTGTGCGTCACCTTGAGCCGGCCGCCCTGGAACGTGCGCAGCCAGGCGGCGCGCGCCGCGTCGGAGCCGTACACGTTCGACCCGTCCAGGTAGCCCGTGATCTCATTGAACTGCTGGCGCGGGTTGGTGGGGCCGGTACCGGTGGCCGGGTCATACACGGAGCGCTTGAAGGGGATCTTCTGCGTCCCGGTGCAGAGCACGTCCATGTACGGGTCGCACTGCGGCACGGGCACCGGCACGGACTCGTTGGCGCCCTCGGTGAGGCTGAAGTCGTGGTCGAGGAACTGCCCCCAGGTCCAGATGAAGTCGCTGATGCGGTGCTGGTTCGGGACGGAGCCGTTCTGCTGGAAGAGCGCGTTGCTGACGTCGCGCGGGCTGGGGCGCCCGGCGCCGCCCATCGCGGACACGCCATCCGCGTAGTGCGCACCGCTCGCCCCGCGCAGCAGGTGCTCCTCCGTCGCGCCCCACCGCGGGTGCGCCACGTTGTTGCCCGTTCCGTCGATGGAGCGGTACTGCGTGTGCAGCGACTCGGTGTCCGCCTCTTCGCTGGAACGATCCTGCGCGTGCGCGGCGGAACCAACGACAACCGTGGCGAACATGATCAACGCACGGGCCGGCTTCTTCGAGACAGCAATTGACGCTCTACGCATGTGCACTCCCCCTCGCTTCAATGCTTGCCCTCTATACAATTGTCATTGTCCAGTTGTCATCATAAAAGTGTGGCAGGCTTTAAACTCGGAGTGATGCAGGTGGGTCAAGGATTTCAGTCCCCGGGTCTTTCACGACATCAAAAACCCTCTCTGTGCAATGTTAACGATGGCATGGCGCGGATCGTCACAGCCCATGGCTGGATGGGCTGCGTTTGGGGACGGGCGGAAATGCTTTCAAGTCTGGAAAAGGAATCCCGGAGGTTGGGCGTTTTGCGTCACCCACCTCCATGACGCGCTGGGTTCAGGGGCCCGCCGGTACATCCCTGGCCATTGCCCGGCGGGAGGCCTGCTCCTCGCGCCACGTCACGAGCTTCGCCAGGTCCACGGCAATGCCACCGCAAACAACGAGGAGGGGCCGGCGATAGGGGGCCAGTACGTCGAGCCCCTGGTACGCGACCGCGAGGGCGGCGCCGCAGGCGGGTTCGACGAGGATGCGCAGGTCGTCTGCGAACTGCAGACACGCATCGAGCGCCTGCGCATCGCTCACCGTCACGCTGTGGATCGGGTGGCGGCGCGTCCATTCGAAGGCCGCGGGCGCCACGCGCTTGGCGCCGAGCGTGGTTGCGATGGTGGTGATGGCCGGCAACGTCACGAGCTTGTCGGCGTTCACCGCGGCGTGCAGTGAAGCGGCACCCTCGGTCTCCACGGCGATGACCGGCACGTGCGCCAGCTTGTTGCGGTGAAGCCCCTCCAGCACCCCACACATGAGCCCGCCGCCTCCTACCGCGCACACCACCACGTCGAAGCCATCCTCGGCCTGGGCCACCGCCTCGTCGATAAGTGTGGCGTTGCCGTCCCAGATGTCCGGGTGGTCGAACGGCGGCACATAGGTGGCTTCCCCGGTGGCGCAGCGGCGCAGGGCTTCCTCATTGGCTTCGTCCCAGACGGCGCCGTGCACCACCACCGACGCGTCGAGTGCGGCAATCTGCCGCCGCACCGACTCCGGTGTCGTATGGGGGACCACGATGGTGGTGGGCACGCCCAGGGCACGCCCGGCAACCGCCGCGGCGAAGCCGGCATTGCCACCGGAGGGGCAGATGAATTGTCGCGTGCCGGCTTCCACCGCCCGCTGACACAGCCTCCCGATGCCGCGCAGCTTGAAAGACCCTGAAGGCTGCAGACTCTCCAGCTTGAGCAGCACGTCCTTGCCGAGCGAAGCCGAGAGCGCGTCGTGGGGGAGCAAGGGGGTGGTGATGTGGAGAGGGCGCATGGAGGGGGGACGCTATACCAACCCGGCCCTGCGCATCGCGGCCCGGTGGGCCTCGTCGGCCGTCCAATCCATGCGTCCGGTGCCGCGGCGCGCCGCGCTCAGGCCGCTTCGACGCGGTCGCAGTAGGCGTCGAACGTCTTCTTCCAGGCCGGGCGCGCGATGCAGCGCTTCTGGAAGGCGAGCACGTTGGGATAGGCCTTGACGACACTCTCGTCGATGCCCGCGCCCAGCACATGCGTCATCAGGAGGTCCGCGACGGTGAACGCGTCGGTCGCGACGAACTCCCTGCCCTCAAGCCAGCCGTCGAGCTGCTTCAGGCGCATGTCCCCCCACTGGTGAAGCGCATCGCTCGCCTGGGTGCCCTTGCCGCCGTACAGGTCGACGAACCACGCGGTCAGGATCGGGACTTCAATCGTGTTCAGCGCCGCGATGCACCAGCGCAGCACCTGGGCTTCGCCGGCGAGGTCACGCGGCATCAGCTTGCCGCTCTTGCGGGCGAGGTAGAGCAGGATCGCGCCGGACTCGGTGACGACCACGCCGTCGTCGTCGATCGCCGGAATCTGTCCGAACGGATTGAGCGCGCGATACGCGGGCGTATCGAGGTCGCGCTGCGGATGATCCATCCCCACGACCTCGTAGGGCAGACCCATCTCCTCCAGCGCCCACAGCACGCGCAGGTCGCGGGTCCTGCCTCGGGCCATCTTGTTCACGCGGGAGAAGCCGTAGACCTTGATCATGCGCGCATCCTACTGCGCGCGCGGATGGAGCGTGCAGAGCTCTCCCTGAGAGGATATGCCGCGCCTTGTCACCCCGTTCGCACGGAGACCGCATGTACACGCTCTACTACTCGCCCGGTGCCGCCAGCATGCTGGTGCACTGGGTGCTGCTTGAACTCGGCCAGCCGCACTCGCTGGAACGCGTCGACACCGGCGCCGGACAGCAGAAGCGCCCGGAGTACCTGGCGCTCAACCCGAGTGGCGTCGTGCCGACCCTGCTGATTGATGGAAAGCCGCACTTCGAGGCCGCGGCCCTGGCGATGTACCTCGCGGACCGCCATCCGGAGGCGAGCCTGGCTCCCGCGCCGGAAAGCGCGGCGCGCATGGCCTACTACCAGTGGATGTTCCACCTGGCGAACATGGTGCAGCCGCTGTTCCGGCAGTGGTGGTACCCCCACGAGCCCGCGGGCGAGGCCCATGCCGAAGCCGTGCGCTCCACCGTCGCGGGCCGCATCGAGCGCGCGTGGCAGGTGCTGGACGCGCACCTCGCCGCGAACGGCCCCTTCCTGCTGGGGAAGACGCTCAGCGTCGCGGACTTCTACCTCGTCATGCTGATGCGCTGGTCCCGCGCCATGCCGAAGCCCGCCACGGCGTGGCCGCACCTGGCCGCGGTCGCCACCCAGTTGAAGGCGCGGCCTTCGTTCGCGACCCTGTACCAGCGCGAGGGGCTGACGGAGTGGGCTTGAGAGGCTGGGCTGCTCCACGGAGCTGAAGCCCGGGCTCGCAAGCCAACGAGGGCGACGGTGCGCCGCGGCGCACACCCCAGTCGATCTGCCTTCCGGGCTGGATGAGGGCTTTGTTCACGGTCTTGGTGATGTGCATGACCCCCAGCTTGCTCGTCGTGGGGGGCTCCAGCACGCGGCTGTCCTTGTCCTCGCGGTAGCTCAGGTTCGCGCCCTTGAAGTACTCGCGCACCGACGGCCACATCTCTTCGAGCGGCGCGTCGTAGATGGCTTCGGAGTCCGGTGTCTCCAGGCTCCTGCGGCCTGCACAGCCCACCACGAAGAACAACGCCATCCAGCCCACCAGCCAGGTCGAGCGCATTGGGTGATTTCCCTCACCCGGTTCCACGACGAAGGGGAGACGCGACCCGGCCGCGGCCATATCGAACGACGAGCCTCCGCCTGTCCAGGATGAGCCCGAGGTGCTGGACGTCCTGCTAGACGCGCCAGCTCAGCCGCACGCGGGTGCCGCGGGGTTCCAGGGCCTCGATGGACAGCGTCCACCCGAAGCGCTGGGCCAGTCGTTCCACCAGCGACAGGCCAATGCCGTGGCTCTCGCTGCCGGGCTCGGCGCGGCCGAAGCCGACCCCCGTGTCGGAGAGGGTCCACGCCGAGGGCTCGATGGCGATGACGATGTGCCCCGCGTCTGTGTAGGCGAGCGCGTTCTTGAGGAGGTTGCCCATCATCACCCTGGCGACGGAAGCGGGGATGGGCGCGTGGACTTCGCCAGCGGACTCGATGATGAGCTCGATGCCATCACTTCGGCGGAGATGCCCGTACAACGCGAGCAGCTCTCGTGAGACGCGGTGCAGGTCGCAGCGCTCCTCGGAGCGGCGCTCCCGCGCCAGCCAGAGGATGCCCTCCGTCAGCAGGCCCATCTGGCTCACGGCCCGGCGCAGCCGCTCGAACGTCTCCGCGTCTCGCGGTGGGTCGAGTTCCAGGAGCTCCACCGCGCCCTGCGCCACGGCGAGGGGCGTGCGCAGCTCGTGACTTGCGTCGCGGTTGAAGCGCCGCTCACGCTCCAGCTGCTCCTGGATGCGCGCGTCGCGTGCGTGCAGCGCGTCCAGCAGTGCGCGGACCTCGGCCACTCCGCCGTCATCCTCGGGAGGGGGGGCCCCTTCCGCCTGGCTCCACCGCACCATCCGCTCCAGCGGGCGGCCGAGCCTGCGGGCCACGAGGTGGGCGAGAAGCCCGGCGGCCAGCAGCGCCAGCAGCGCACTGGTGAGGAGCAGTCCCGCGGTCCGCTTCAGGTTGTCCGTCGTGCTCGTGAGGCGCGTCACGTCGAACGCGAAGTACCGGCGGTCTCCGTCCGCGCCGGGGCGCACCGCGACGTGGAAGTGTCCGTGGCTCCCGGCGGACACCTCGTACTCGCCCGGAGGGGCGTCAGGACGCAGCCGCTCCGCGAGCCAGGACGGCAGCGCGGAGTGCCCGTCATGGCGGGTGATGCCGGGGAAGTGGCTGGGCTCGGGCCGGTCCGCCTCCGTGGCCACGATGCGGCTGAAGATGACGTCCTCGAGGTCGTAGCTGAAGAGCGTGAAGAACCCGCCCATCAGCACCAGCGCGAACGCGGCGGACAGCCCCATGGCGCGCCGGAGCATCGCGCGCACCGACCGCGTATCAGCGCGCATCCAGCCGGTACCCCTCGTTGCGGCGGGTGGTGATGGCATCGTCGAGCCCCAGCCCGGCGAGCGCCTTGCGCAGGGCATAGACGTGGGTGCGCAGCGCGCTGGACCCGGGGGCGTCGTCCCCCCAGAGCCGCTCGGCCAGCGTCGCCGCGGGGACGGCTTCGGGGGCGGCCTCCATCAACCACCGCAGGAGGAGGGCCTCGGTGCGGTTGAGCCGGACGGTGCGCCCACCCCAGCGCGCCTGTCCGCTCTCCGGCTCCAGCGTGAGCCCGCCCCGCGTCAGCGTCCGTCCACTCGGAGGGACGGGACGGCGCGCCAGGGCCTCCAGGCGCCAGCGCAGCTCCCGGAGCGAGAAGGGCTTGACGAGGTAGTCATCCGCGCCGGCCTGGAAGCCCTCTTCCTTGTCCTCGAGCGTGTCCCGGGCCGTCAGCATCAGGATGGGGACGAGCCGGGGCGCGACCTGCCGGTAGCGCTCGCACACCTCGATGCCGCTCATGCCGGGCAGCATCAGGTCCAGCACGATGACGTCGTACGGGTGGGCCAGGGCCAGCGCGAGCCCCTCGGGCCCGGTGCCCGCGAAGTCCAGCTGGAAGTCCGGCTCCAGGAACCGCGCGATGTTGGCCTGGAGGTCTCGGTTGTCCTCGATGACGAGCACACGCATGGGAGTGACCCGGAGGCTACCCGCGGTCACGTCAAACGGAGGTCAGCTGGCGGGTGACGCCTGGCTGACCCTCGCTTCCGCAGGCTCCAGGGCCTCTCTTGATGGAGGCGTCCATGATGAAGCGTTCGCTGTTGCTGGGGCTGATGTTCCTCGCCACCTCCGTGGCCCGGGCCGCGAGCCCCGCTGTCCCCCTGGAGCTCCGCGCGGAGGATGGGTCGCCCATTCCCGCGTGGGTGCTGGAGCCGGAAGGGGAGGGTGCGAATCCGCCCGTGGCCCTCCTGCTGCACGGCCTCACCCGGAGCAAGGACGACTGGCTGTCGGATGCGGAGCCGACCTTCGGGGGGGGCCTGACGGCGCAGCTGCGGAGTGCTGGCTTTCGGGTCTACCTCATGGACGCGAGGCGGCACGGCGCACGGGCAACCCCCGATGCGCGGCCTGGAGCCCTCGCGAAGCGGGCGCACGCGGGTGAGCCCGGTCCCTATCAGGCAATGATTGTCGACACCGTGCGCGACGCGCAGGTGCTGCTCACGAAGGTGCTCGCCAACGGCAAGAAGCCGCCGAGGGTGCTCGTCGCCGGCTACAGCATGGGCGCCCAGGTGGGCCTCTTGCTGGCCTCGCGCGAGCCTCGCGTCACCCACCTGGTGACGATGGTGCCACCGCATGTCGACCCGGTGCTGGGCGACGCCGCGCCGGTGAACCGGATGGGCAAGGTCCATCAGGCCTGGCTGCTGTTGACCGCGAACCGCGATCCCTTCTCCACCGAGGAGGACACCCGGAAGCTCTTCGAGGCCGCGCCCTCCAAACGCAAGACGCGCCGGACCTTCGACAGCGGGCACGCGCTGCCGCGCGAGTACCTGGACGAGGTCCGTCGCTGGTGCAGCCTGTAGACGGACAAAGCGTCTTCCTCCGGCCCCGCGGTCACGGCGAAGTGCCGCCAGTCCCGGCTCACGGCGACCCTCGCGAAGGCCAGGGGGGCTCCGAGGGAGGTGAGTGCAGCCGCATCACAGCCTTGTGAGCATCGGACGGTCGGCCCCGCTCGGATGGGCGGTGCTCGTCACGCTCCGGTCACGCCACCGGGATTATCCCCGAAGCGTCCATGCCACTGAGACGACGGTTTCCTGTCACGCATCGCACGCGCAGTCGCTTTCCTCCTTCCACCAGCGCCTCACGCGGGCGGAGGTGGCGCTTTCCCGTCCTGCTGGGCGCGCTCGCTTCCCTTCCGCTGCTCCACTGCGCTCCCGCCCCGCGAGCCCGCCCGAGGCCGCGGCGCAAGCGGCCTCTCTGGGCCTTCCTGCCGACACGGTCCTTGCCACGGAGTCCGTGAACGGGTTGGCCATGGGCGCGCTGACCGGCGCTCTTCATGTTCCTCGCGAGCATCTTCACCACGAGCCGGGGCGTGGTCACGAAGTATGCGCTGGCAGGCTGTGACGCACCCGAGCGCAACCACATCACGAAGAACCATGCCTACGTGGTGTCCATCCAGCTCAAGAACTCCATGCCCTCGGGAGGTTTGACTGTCTTCGACGTCAGTGACCGCCGCCACCCCGTGCTGAAGAAGGTCATTTCCCTGCCGGGCGATGCCCAGCGGCGCTCCCCTGGAGGTGCACACCCTGTTCGTGGAGGGAAACCGGCTCTACGCCATGGCAGAGACCGTGGGCTGTTCCTGGCGCTATCGTCGATGGCACCGGCTTCCACTGGGGACCCCTGCAACCATGAGCGACCTGCTCTCCCGCGACCTCTCCCTGCTCCCGGACCTGCTCGACCAGGCCCGCGCGAGCGCCCTTGAATTCCTCACCGCCCTGCCGGAGCGCCCCGCGGGCATCCGCCCTCACCACCCGCGCCGCTCGGGCTGCCCGAGGCGGGCCTGGGGGCCGGGGACGCGCTCGCGCTTTTCCGCCGCCGCTACGAGGGCGGGCTCTCCGGCTCGGCGGGGCCGCGCTACCTTGGCTTCGTCACCGGTGGCACCACACCGGCGGCGCTCGTGGGCGACTGGCTCGTCTCCGCGTACGACCAGAACGTGAGCAACGACGGCGACTCGCTCGCCACCAGCGTGGAGCGCGAGGCGCTGGGGCTCCTGCGCTCCCTCTTCGGCCTGCCGGAGTCCTTCGAGGGGGCCTTCGTGAGCGGTGCGACGGCGGCGAACCTCGTCTCGCTGGCCACCGCTCGGCAGTGGGTGATGGAGCGGCTTGGGCACGACGTGAGCGAGGAGGGGCTGTGGGGCCTGCCGAGGCCCGTGGTGCTGGGTGGCGCGCCGCACGCGAGCGTGCTCAAGGCGCTCTCCATCCTCGGCATGGGACGGCGCTCGGTGGAGGCCGTCCCGTGCCTCCCGGACCGGCCCGTCATGGACCCGAAGGCGCTCGAGTCGCGGCTCGCGGCGCTCGGCGGCGCCCCGGCCATCGTGCTCGCGAGCGCGGGAGAGGTGAACACCGGGGACTTCGATGACCTGGAGGCGCTGGGGCAGCTGTGCCGCCGCTACGGGGCCTGGCTGCACGTGGACGGTGCCTTCGGCATCTTCGCGGCCTGCAGCCCTGCGCATGAACAGTTGCTGCGGGGGCTGGCCCACGCGGACTCGGTCGCGGCGGACGGCCACAAGTGGCTCAACGTTCCCTACGACTCCGGCATCGTCTTCACGCGCCACCTCGCGTTGCAGGAGCGCGTCTTCCGCGCGGTGGCGGCCTACCTCGGTCAGGGGCCGGATCTGCTGCACCGCACGCCTGAGAACTCGCGCCGCTTCCGGGCGCTGCCCGCGTGGATGACGCTCATGGCCTACGGCCGCGACGGGCACCGCGCACTCGTCGAGCGCGGCTGCGCGCTCGCGCGTGACCTGGGCGAGGGACTCGCGGCGTCACCGCACTACGCGGTGCTCGCCCCCGTGAAGTTGAACATCGTCTGCTTCGCGTTGCGCTCGGGGGATGCCGCGCGCCGTGACCGCCTCCTTCAGGCGCTGCAAGCAGATGGGCGCGTGCACTTTACTCCCACGCAGTACGCCGGTCGCCCGGGGCTGCGCGCGGCCTTCTCCAACTGGCGGACCGACGCAGCAGACCTCCCCCTCATCCTCGCGGCGCTGGAGGCGGCGGCCTCGGCTCCTCCTGCTGGGTGAAGCAGGCATTCAGCACGCCCAGGCCACCACCCCCGGCGACGCGCACGAGGGAAGGCCCTCATGGGCGTCGGCCGAAGCGGCCGCGCAGGGCGTTTCCAGCGCTCGCGGTCGAATGTCGTGAAGAAATAGGTCATTTGACCTATATTCGTCACGGGTCACGGAAGGAACCGTGCCTGCGCGGGGGATTCGCCATGGAGTCTGAAGGCCAGGTCTTGCTGATGGGGGGCTATGGAGTGGTGGGGGCACAGCTCGCCGTGTTGCTGCGGGAGCGTCACCCGGACCTGCCGTTGCTCATCGCCGGGCGCCGGGAAGCGCCCGCCAGGGAGCTGGCCGGGCGTCTGGGGCGGGCGGAGGGCGTCGCGCTGGATGTCCGCTCGCCGGATGCGCTGGCGGCGTTGGGGGTAAAGCCCCGGGCCGTGCTGTCCCTGGTCAACGACCCGGATGACACGCTGCTGCTGGCGGCGTCTCGCGCCGGCGTGCCTGTGCTGGACATCACCCGGTGGACGTCCCGGTTGAAGGCCACGGTGCTGCGGCTCTCCGGTGCGACGCCGGCCGCGCCGGTGCTGCTCGGCTCCGCGTGGATGGCGGGGCTGGTGCCGCGCCTGGTGGCGATGGCGGCGCGAAGGGTGGGGCGCCTGGAGCGCGTGGAGGTGGCCATCCGCTTCGCGCTCGCGGATCAGGCCGGGCCCGATTCGCTGGAGTACATGGACCGGCTGGGCCTGTCCTTCGAGGTGACGGAGGACGGACAGGAGCGGCAAGTGCTGCCGCTGACGGACGGACGGCGGGTGACGTTCTCGGATGGACGCCAGACCCGGGTGTTCCGGCTCGACACCCCTGAACAGGCGACGCTGCCTCGGGTGCTGGGCGCTCGCACCGTGACGACGCGGCTGGGCTTCGACTCAGGCTCCGCGACCTGGACGCTCGTCGTGCTCCAGCGGCTGGGCATCCTGCGGCTGCTCCAGCATCCGCGCTGGACGTCGCTGCGCCGGGCGCTGCTCACCGGCAGCAACACGGGAGGCGAAGCGGCGTGGGTCGCGGACGTGGAGGGAGCGCGGGGGACGGTCCGCATCGAGATGGTGGATCCGCGGGGACAGGCCCACCTCACCGCCGTCGGAGCGCTGCTGGGCGCGGAGCGGCTCCTGGGGCTGGATGGCGCACCTCCGCCGCCCCCGGGCGTGTGGTTCCCGGAGCATGAGCCCCGGCCCGAGGAGACGCTGGCCACCCTGCGTGCCTGCGGGGTCGAGGTCCGCATCGACGAGCAGCTGGCGCGCGAGGTGGCGTGATGGCCCGCCGCTCCAGCAAGAAGGTCCCGGGGGCGCTGCCCTCCGCGAGCCCCCGAAAGGGGACGGCGGTGCACGCCAAGGGCACCGAGCGCGTGGGGCGCATCCTCGATGCGACGATGGAGGCCCTGGCCGAGGACGGCTACGCGGGGCTCAGCCTGCGCGCCGTGGCCCAGCGCGCGGAGGTGAGCCTGGGCAACCTCCAGTACTACTTCCCGACGAAGCAGGACGTGGTGCGGGCGCTGCTGGCTCGCTACCTGGAGCAGGCGCTCCAGCGGGTCCGCGAGCGGATGGAGGGCGGAGGACAGGAGCCGGCGCGGCGGCTTGGGCTGGCCGTGGACGCCATCCTGGAGGACCAGGACTCAGCGCATGCTTGCCAGTTCTTCGCGGAGCTGTGGGCGATGGCCGCGAGGGATGCCATGGTCGCCGACGCGCTCGCGGTCTTCTACGCCGGTTATCGCGCGGGCGTCGTGGAGCTGCTGCGGGAGCTGGATCCCGAGCTCACCCCGGCGCGCCGGGAGCGGCGCGCGGCGCTGCTGGTCGCCCTCTTCGAAGGATTGTCCCTCTTCCGGGGCGGCGGGAATCTGCGCGGCGCGTCGGTGCCTGGACTGGAGCAGGAGCTGCGCGTGCTGCTGGAGCAGGTGCTGTTTCCAGGGGAGCCCGGCGTCAGAACGACGGCAGGTCGGACGCCAGATGTGCCGACAGGCCACCGTCCATCACCAGGGCGCTCCCGTTGACGTAGCCGCCAGCAGGCCCGGCGAGGAACGCCACCAGGCCCGCCACTTCCTCCGGCGTTCCAAAGCGCTTCACGGGGATCCGCTCCAGCAGCCGCTCACGCGCGGCGGCGGGCGCCTTCGCCAGCATCTCCGTCTCGATGTAGCCAGGGCAGAGCGCGTTGCAGGTGATGCCGTAAGCGCCCCACTCCGCGGCGATGGCCTTCGAATAGCCCACGAGCGCGTGCTTGGTGGCCGCGTAGGTGGACGACTGCGCACCTCCGAAGAGGCCCATGATGGACGCGATGTTCACGATGCGCCCATACCCCTGCGTCTTCATGCGCGGCAGCGCCCACTGACACAGGTTGCGCACGCCCTCCACGTTCACGCCGAACAGCAGGTCCCACTCGGCGACGCTGACCTCGTCCGCGCGATGGAACGGTCCTCCGATGCCCGCGTTGTTCACGAGCACCGCCGGCACGCCCACCTTCGCTTCGAGCTGATCCAGCGCTGACGTCACGTCGGCCCGGTTCGCGACGTCACAGGCCAGCGGCCACGCGTGGCCCCCGGCCTCCACCAACTGCTTCTGGAGTTGCTCCAGCGCGGCCACGTCGCGAGACATCAGGGCCACCTCGAACCCGCTCCGGGCCAGCGTGGTGGCGATGGCCGCACCAATCCCCCGGCTGGCTCCGGTGACGACGGCGACAGGGGCCTTCGGTTGCGTTTGCATCAGAGGACTCCTCGGGGCGGGACGAGGCGGAGCTCGTCGACCCGCACGTTCAGGGGCTTGATGGCGATCTCCCAGATGCACTGGGCCACGTCCTCCACGGAGAGCATGTCCGCGGGACTGAACTCCGGCCGGGACTTCCAGAAGGCGGTGTAGACGGCGCCGAGGGACAGGAGCGTGGCGCGGATGCCGAACGCCTGGCCCTCCTCGTTCAGCACGCCCGTCAGCCCACGCACGCCGTGCTTGGACGCGGCGTAGGCGCCGTTCATGGGGAGCGTGAGGTGGTCGCTCACGGAGCCGATGTGGATGATCCGCCCGCCACCTCGGGACTTCATCCGCCGGACGGCCTCGCGCGCGCACAGGAACGTCCCCGTGAGGTTCACGGCGAGGCTGCGATTCCAGTCCTCCAGGGACGTCTCGTGGATGGGCGTGAAGACGCCGAAGCCCGCGCAGTTGATCAGGACCGAGAGCGGCCCCGACCGCGCCTCCGCCTTGTCGAACATCGACGTCACGGAGTCCTCGCGGGTGACGTCCACGTGCAACGCGTCCGGGGTCTCCCCGGTCACGTCCTGCGCGGCGCTCAGCACGCGCAGCCCTTCCGCGCGCAGCTTGTGGACGACAGCGCGCCCGATGTCGCCAGTTCCTCCGACGACGATGACGTTCCGAGTGCTCAAGCGCCGTGTCCTTCCCCTGGGGGCATGCCCGTGAGGAAGGTAGTACGGAAGGTCCTGGGCCGTGCGCGCTTCCTTCAACGACACGAGCCTCAGGTGCGTCGACCGCATGAGCACCGGGCATGCCGGGCGCACGCTGCCGGAGAGCACTCTCGGGGCCTACCCTCTGGAGTGCGCCCTGGAGGGACGGCGAGCCCCAATGGCTGGCGTCTCCCTGGCTGGCAGGCCAAAGCCAGCGCACCTGCCCGGAGTCCGCATGGAGCACCTCCTCACCCACGCCGAGCAGCCCGTCGCGGCGGGCAAGGCCAGACGTGCAAGCCGCGCCTGGCCCCGCTGGCTCCGCTACACCTTGCCGGGGTCCTGGGTCGCGCTCCTCTTCGCATGTCTGGCTTTCACGCCGTCCCTGCTGCCGCGCGGCGGGCCCTTCCAGGGCTTCGTCAGCGGCCTCAGCGCGGCCATCGGTTATGGGCTGGGGTGTCTGGGCGCGTGGCTCTGGCGGGAGTTCGCGGACCGCCCCGCCAGGACTCCGCGCCCGCGCGCGTGGCAGGCCTTCTTCATTACGGGCGGCGTGGCGTTGGTCGCCTCGCTGCTGCTGGGCTGGCATTGGCAGCAGCGCATCCGCGAGCTCATGGGCATGGCCGCGTCGGGTGGCGCGGGGTACCTGCTCGCCCCCTTCGTCGCGGCGGTCGTCTTCTTCCTGCTCGTCGCCGTGGGCCGCGGGCTGCGCGCCGTGTCCCGCGCGTTGGCCGCGCGGCTCTCCAGGCACATCGGTCCTCGCGCGGCCCGTGCGACGAGCTTGCTGGCCGTGGTGGTGCTCACCGCGCTGGTGGCCAGCGGCGTGCTGTGGGACGGCCTCATCTCGATGGCGGACCGCACCCTGGCGGTGCAGGACTCGCTGACCGACGAGGGCGTGGTCCAACCCCGCACCGCGCTGCGCTCCGGGGGCGCCGGCTCACGCATCGCGTGGGAGTCCCTGGGAAGGGAAGGGCGCAACTTCGTGGGGCGGGGGCCCTCCGTCGAGGACCTCTCCCGGTTCCATGGCACGGACGTGAAGGAGCCGATCCGCGCGTACGCTGGCTACGCCTCCGCGCCGGACGCGGAGGGCCGGGCCGCGCTCGCGGTCGACGACCTGGAGCGGGCCGGCGGCTTCGACCGCGCGTACCTGCTGGTGGCGACGACCACGGGCAGTGGCTGGGTGGTTCCAGAGGCCGTGGACGCCTTCGAGTACATGACCGGCGGCGACTCGGCGATCGTCTCCATGCAGTACTCGCACCTGTGGTCGTGGCTCTCCGTCCTGGTGGATCAGGAGCGGGCCCGGGAGTCAGGCCGTGCGCTCTTCGACGCCGTCTACGAGCGCTGGTCCCGGCTCCCTCCCGCTCACCGCCCGAAGCTGCTGGTGTTCGGTGAGAGCCTGGGCTCCTACGGCGCGGAGACGGCGTTCAGCGGCGAGCGGGACCTGGCCAACCGCACCGACGGGGTGCTCTTCGTCGGGCCGCCGAACTTCAACACCCTGTATCGCGCGTTCACCGACCACCGGGACCCGGGCAGCCCCGAGGTGGAGCCCATCTACCGCCAGGGCCGCATCGTCCGCTTCAGCCGCAGGCCGGGCCAGGACATCCCGCCCGCGTCCGCGCCCTGGGGTGACTCGCGCGTGCTGTACCTGCTCCACCCCTCCGACCCCATCATCTGGTGGAGCCCCCGGCTCCTGGTGCGGCGGCCGGACTGGCTGCGCGAGCCGCGAGGCGCCGACGTCCTGGGGGAGATGGTGTGGATCCCCTTCGTGACGTTCTGGCAGGTGACGGCGGACCTTCCGCTGGGGATGGAAGTGCCCGCGGGGTACGGCCACGTCTACACCGGCGAGCACGTGGACGGCTGGGCCGCGCTCCTCCGGCCCGAGGGCTGGAGCCCGGACCAGACGGCACGGCTGAAGGCCCTGCTGCGCGCACGTTGAGTGTGGCGCCCCTGTAAAGAGGGGGACTCAAACCTTCCCCCCCGCGGGCCGCTCCAGCGCGTCAGGGCTCCCTCCCCAGCCATGAATCATGAGTGAGTCCAGGCACTTATGGCCGCTCAGAGGCTCCGGTCCGCCGCGGCTGCCGCCAGGGGCCGCTCCCGCGCTGGCGGCCCCGGACGGGCCCTCCTTCCCGAGGAACCGCTCCGAGGCTCCCAGCTTGCCCTGAAATCACGTATAGGCCTCCGCACATTTCGCGCGGCACGCGAGCGATCCGCAGGGCGAGCGGTCTGAGGCCCCCCGGGACCGCTCTGGAGGAACGGATGGAGTTGTCGAGTCTCGAGTCGAATTTCTGGGCAATCGCACCGGGCGTCATCGGCGCCGTGGGTCTGCTCTTCTCTGCGTTCTTCTACTTCCGCGTCAAAGCGCTCCCCGACGGCGACGCGACGATGAACCGCATCGCGGGCTACATCCGCGAAGGCGCGATGGCGTTCCTCGTCCGCGAATACAAGGTGCTGGCGATCTACTGCGTCGTCGTCGCGGTGATCATCGGCCTGGCGCTGGGGCCGACGGCGAGCGCGAGCTTCGTGGCGGGCGCGTTCCTGTCGCTGCTCGCGGGCTACATCGGCATGAAGGCCGCGACGTACGCGAACGTGCGCACCGCGCAGGCCGCGCGCACCGGCTCCAAGCCGAACGCGCTGCTGGTCGCGCTGGATGGCGGCGCCGTGATGGGCCTGGCCGTCGCCGGCCTGGGCCTCATCGGCATGGGCGTCGTCTACTACTTCTTCCGCTCCAGCCCGGAGCTGTCCCCCATCCTCCACTCGTTCGCCGTGGGCGCCAGCTCCATCGCGCTCTTCGCGCGCGTGGGCGGCGGCATCTACACCAAGGCCGCGGACGTGGGCTCCGACATCGCCGGCAAGGTCATCGAGAACATCCCCGAGGACGACCCGCGCAACCCCGGCGTCATCGCCGACAACGTGGGTGACAACGTGGGCGACGTGGCCGGCATGGGCGCGGACATCTACGAGTCCATGGTGGCCGCCATCGTCGCCGCCATGGCCATCGCGCTGACCGCCAACTCCACGGAGCTGTCCCGCCTCGTGGTGGACACGAACGCGACGGGCTCCGCGAAGGTGGCGGGCGTCATCCTCCCGCTGGTGCTGTCCGCGGTGGGCCTGGTGGTCAGCCTGCTGAGCATCTTCATCGCTCGCGCGCTCAAGCACATGAACCCCGCGCAGGTCCTGCGCAGCGCGCTCATCATGCCCCCCGTCATCCTGGTGGGCCTGTCGTTCGTGATGATGAACGTGTTCGGCCTGTCCCAGTCCATCACCCTCGCGCTGGCCGCGGGCGCCTTCGGCGGCGCCATCATCGGCCTCGTCACGGACTACTACACCTCCTCCACGCCGGTGCAGCGCATCGCGGAGGCCTCCATCACGGGCGCGGGCACCAACCTCATCCGCGGCCTCGCGGTGGGCATGGAGAGCGTGGGCATCTCCATGGCGACCATCGCCCTGGTGGCCTACATCGCGGACCGCGCGCTCGGCCTGTACGGCATCGCGCTGTCGGCGGTGGGCATGCTGGGCGGCACCGCCGTCGTGATGACGGTGGACGCGTACGGCCCCATCTCCGACAACGCGGGCGGCATCTCCGAGATGTCCGGCCTGGGCCCGGACGTGCGCGCCATCACCGACGAGCTGGACGCGGTGGGCAACACCACGGCGGCCATCGGCAAGGGCTTCGCCATCGGCTCCGCGACGCTCACCGTCATCGCGCTCTTCTCCGCGTTCAACCTGGAGGTCAACCACACGCGCGTCGCCAACGGCCTGGCGGAGATGAGCCTGGAGTTGACCAACCCCAACGTCATCGTGGGCCTGCTGCTGGGCTCCATCCTGCCGTTCCTGGTGGGCGCCTCCACGATGCTCGCCGTGGGCCGTGCCGCCGGCGCCATCGTCGAGGAGATTGGCCGTCAGTTCCGTGAGATTCCCGGCCTGATGGAGCTCAAGGCGGAGCCGGACCCCAAGAAGATCGTCGACATCTCCACCAAGAGCGCCCTGCGCGAGATGATCTTCCCGGGCCTCATCGCCATCGTCGCCCCGCCGCTGGTGGGCTACGTCCTGGGGCCCCTCGCGCTGGCGGGCCTGCTGGCCGGTGCGCTCGTCGTCGGCGCCACCATGGCCCTCTACATGGCCAACGCGGGCGGCGCGTGGGACAACGCCAAGAAGTTCATCGAGAAGGGCAAGCTGCCGGGCCACGCGAAGGGCTCGGCGGTCCACAAGGCCGCCGTCGTCGGCGACATGGTGGGCGACCCGTTCAAGGACACGTCGGGCCCCGGCGTGGCCATCCTCATCAAGGTCATGAGCGTCGTCTCGCTGCTCGTGGCCTCGCTGATCGCGCTGCGGTAGCGCGCCCTCGGGGTGCGGCCCCCTGCCTGGGCGCCGCACCCTGGGTGTGGAAGACCGAACACCCGGCCGGGCGATGTCTGGCCGGGCCATGGGGCGGTGGGCGAGCGCGTGCTTACACTTCACGGTGTTCCGCGATCGCCTGCGCGCCAGGCCTCAGGAGCAGCAGCAGCCTCGGCCCTCACGGGCCTGACGCGCGCGCGCTCGCACCCGCTCCCTCGGGTGTGTGGGGGAGGAGTGCCGCCGCTGTTCCTCTGACAGTGAGGTGTCCCATGGTCCTGGAGCTCTCCCCGCAGCAGATCCACCTCCTCCGTGCCTGTCTGGCCGAAAGCATCGAGGGGCTGCACGACGAGGTCCTCCACACCGACGAGCGCGACCTGCGCGGCGAGCTGAGGGACCGGCTCGAGCAGCTGCAGGCCCTCCAGCGCCACGTGGATGCCCGGGTGCAACAGGATCAGCCGGCGCTCTGACGGGGGCTGGCCTGGCCCCCTGGTGGGGGCCGCCGGCTTTTCAGCGCGGGGCGGGGGCGGGCCTGCCCTCCAGGGGGTGTCCCCGGGCGCCGGTGGCCCACTCCTCCCAGACGTTGAAGGCCTTCATCTGCTGGCCCAGGTCGGTGTCCCGGATGAGCGCCTCCACCTCCGCGCGGCTCTGGCGGGGCAGCTTCTCGTCCATGGTGGCGAAGGCCCACGCGAGCGCGCCCACCACCGCCGCGTTGGCGCGCAGCGTGCGGGCGTCGCACTGCTCGAACTCGTCCGAGCGCGCGTGGTAGTTGGGCCCGTACGTGGCCGGTTCCTGGTTGGCGATGAGGTTGGCCACGCCGTGCATCATGAAGTCGAAGTTGTCCGTGCCCACCACCGGCACGTCCAGCTGCGTGAAGGGCCCCAGGCCCTCCACCGGCTTCAGCGCCCGGTCCACCAGCGGCACCAGCGGTGCACGGCCGTTCGTGTAGAAGCCGGTGATGCGCCCGCAGCCGATGTCCACCGACAGCGCCAGCGTGTGCCGGTCCAGCTCCGCCGCGTGCGTGCGCGCATAGCCGGCCGAGCCGTACATGCCCTGCTCCTCGCCGTTCCACAGCGCGAAGCGCAGGGTGCGCGCGGGCTTCAATCCCAGACGCTGCATCTGCCGCGCGAGGTCGAGCAGCATCGCGACGTTGGCGCCGTTGTCCAGCGCGCCACCGCCCAGGTCCCAGCTGTCCAGGTGCGCGCCCAGCACGACGACCTCGTCCGGACGCGTGGTGCCGCGAATCTCGCCGATGACGTTGCGCGCCTCGTAGGGGCCGCCCGTGCGCAGGTCCAGCGCCGCGGTGAGGCTCAGGGCCTTGCCCGCGCGCAGCAGCCGCAGCGCGCGCTTCGCGCCGTCGCGCTCCATCACCATCATGGGGCGGGTGTTCCGGGGGCCCACGGAGACGCTGTGCCGGTAGAGCTGGTTGCCGGGCCGGCTGCCCATGTAGACGACGCCGGCCACGCCCGCGGCGAACGCGCGGGATTCGATGAGCGCCGCCTCCTCGTACTCGCGGAACAGCCCGTCGACGTCCTTGAGCTCGTCTGTCTCCACCAGCAGGAACGCGCCCCGCGCCTTCGCGCCCACCCGCTGGAAGTCCGCCTCGGTGCCGCGGCCCACCTCCAGCAGCGGCGCGGTGAGGCCGCCCCTGGACGTGGCGGTGGAGAAGGGCATCGCGGCCACGCGCGGGGTGAAGCGCACGCCCGGGCCCTGCACGGAGGCGGTGGCGCCGCGCTCCAGCCACAGCGCCGGCATGGGGAAGGGCTCCGCGCGCGCCGTCACGCCCGCGGCGCGGAAGCGCTCCAGGGCCCACTCCACGGAGCGGGTGTTGGCGTCGGAGCCCGTGGCCCGGCCGCCCACCTCGTCCACCAGCGAGCGCAGGTCCTCCAGCATGGGCGTGCCTCCCAGCACGCTCCCCACGAGCAGCGCGGCCTCGCGCTCACGCGCGGAAGGGAGGGGCGCGTCGGCCCTGGAGGGTGCCGGGAGGGCCAGGGCGAGGGACAGCGCCGCGAGGCGGAGCAGCGGGCGGGTAGGGGACATGCGAAGGGCACCGGGGGAAGAGGACGGCGCAAGCATCTCCACCCCGGCCGTCCCCCGGCAAGCGCGAGTCCCCACGCGGCCGAGGCCCTGCATGACGCAACGAGTGGGCGCCCCGCACGCGTCCCCGCCAGACGCGGCCGCTTGTCCGAGAGACGCGGCTTCGGGCCTGGCCGCGCACCGTCTCACCAGGAGTCGTGGATTCCATCTTGCATTGAGGGTTCTCCAGCCTCCGCACTCATCCCCCGTGAGTCCCCGACATGATCTTCTTCGTCGTCCAACCCAACGACCCGAACTTCGTCGCCATCAAACAGCCGAACCCGGGGCCCGTGGGGCCGTGGGGCCGCGTCAACGTCAGGCTGGTGACATGGAACGCGGTGTACCCGGGCCTCGCGACCTTCTTCGAGGCCATCGTGTGTACGGCACTCATGGACCCGGTCTGTCAGGGGATGCTCGCGACGATGGAGTCCGAGTTCGCGATTGCCCCCCTCGACCCCTCCTTCCTGTCCGAACCGTCGCGATTGAGCCGGGTGACGGCGCTCTTCTACGGAGTGCTCCGCTACTGGTGCAGCCCTCAGATTGGCAATCCCCAATCCCCCACACCGGCGCCGTTGAAGAAACCGACAACGCACATCCGTCTCTGGTTGCCGATGCTGGAGGAGGGCGCGACGCCCGATGCCATCACCTCCCTCTACAAGGACCTGAAGGCCACTCCGCTCTCGACAGCGACGCGCCGGGCCCAGGTCCGCATCTACGACAACATCGTGGAGGCCGCCCGGGCGGTCCTGGCCGAGGTCACGACCTCTCCCATCCGGCGGCTCGACAAGCTCTTCGCCCTGAAGCTCACGAACAGCACGCGGATGCTGGCGCGGCAACGCGCCCTCATTGGCGCCTACGTCCACAGGTGTGATGAGTCCATCGACACGGCCATCACCGAGAAGAAGCAGATCTTCACGATCAAGGTCTGCCAGTACCTGGCCTATTACTTCGGTCCGGACCTCTGCAAAACCCTCAACGCGCTCGAGGCGCTCAAGGCTCGCGAAGTCATGGACGCGTTGATCGCCTTCGCCCTGGAAGACTCGGACGAGACGGCCCTGGCGCCCCTTCCCGAGGCGGTGCGGGCCATCTGGCGACGGCTTCCCCCGGTGGCGCGCTGCAGTGTCCTCATCAATGATCTCCGCAAGCTCGTGGAGGACCCCAAGTCCCCCACCGATGTCCGCGCCGCGCTGGCGCTGCCGAAAGAGACGCTGTTGGGGGGGGAGGGGCCTCCGCGGCTCTGGCCGCGCACGTACCGGGTCATCCGTCCGGAAAGAAAGACATTCGACAACGTAGCGCAAGGGGTGAATGTGCGATTCCTCGCCGCGTGGAATCCGGATGAATACGCGGAATATGTCATGACCTACCGGATGAACCTCTGCCCCCTGTGGGGAGGCGTCTCCGGTCATGCGGCCAATGCCATCTATCACTGGCGGGAGCACCTGGATGAGGACTCGCCAGAGGACATGGCGTCGGTCGTGGCCGCGAGCCTCTTCGTGTTCTGGCGGTTGTTCTATGACATCCGCATCAGCCCCACCCATACCCTGACGGAGACGTTCGAGGCGACGCTTGCTCCGAGGGACAAGAAGGTGCTGGACCCGGAAGAGGCCCACAATGGCGTGGAGATCGCGGCGGTTCCTTCCTTGCGGGGGCGGGTTCCCAAGTCGGACGGTCCGCCCCAATCCATCGCGCGGGTGATACCGAAAGGGCTGGACGATGCGTTCGAGGTGCTCGAGCTGTGCCGGCTCAGGGACGGGGACCGGCAAGGTGCCATCAACCCCATCGGGCTGGTGCGGACGCTGGCGCGGGCCTACTGGGAAGGGCAGTCCTTCGCTGGCTACGACACGGTTCGACAGGCGGTCGACCTCGAGCGGAAGAAGCTCGCGGACCAGAAGTACTGGCTTCCCCAGTGGTCGCACGACACGACCTCCCATATGGGCACGAGCGTGCAAGCCTATGCAGGGCCTGAGGACCCAGACATGCGTCCCGTCCGGCCCGAAGTGTCCCGGTATGCCGTGGAGAAGTTGGGCCCTGTCCTGTTGCGGTTGTGCACACGGCCAGAGGGAAGGCGCGAGTCCCGGGCGCCCTGGGCGGTGCATGCACGGACCTTGAGCGAGTTGAAGCAGCGTCCCAGGCAGTTGGAAGCCCGTCGCGAGCATGCCGAAACCCTGCTGAGGCGCGGGATGCGGGAACTGGAGGCGATCGAGCCGCTCGTGGGTGTGCAGGAGGGGCTGGCCCCCGCGCTCCTGCCGCACCTGCGGGCCGTGGAGCGGACCTTCCGGGTCTGCATCCAGTGGTTGGAGCCCAACTCGCCCGAAGGGCGGGCCCCGACAGTGGGCATCCTGCCGTTCGAGCTCATGACGATGCTCTGGGCCTGGCTGTCCGTGCTGCCTCGGCTGCTTCAGGAAGCCGCGAAGCCCTCCCTGCACCTGTCATTCCAGGAGACGCTGAGAATGGCCGCGGAGGCGCTGGAGCAGCTGAAGGCGGAGTTGATGCCCCTGCTGCCGTCGTCCGCGCGTGCGGGGACGCGGGACGAGGGCGGGCGAAGGAAACCCGACACCCTCGTGACGCACGGGCCTGCCCCTGAGGTGAAGGCGGCCCGGGCGGCGGTGAACCGGCTGATGTCCTCATTGAAGCCGCTGCTCCAGTCCCTGGCGAACGAGATGCGAAGCGGCATGGGGCTCGCGAAGCAGTGCTCGCTGCCGTGCCGTACCGCCGTGCATCAGGCCCTGCGCTTCTTGGAGGAAGACGAGGCGCTGCTGAAGCTGGCCACGACCCCGTTCCATGAAGGCCGGACCCTGACGCGGCTGTCGGATGATGCCATCGAAATCAAGGTACGGCAGTTGGTGCGGGACCTGCCCGGTGGGCTGCGCTCGCTCGTGAAGATGCTGCGAGCGCATACGCGAAGCTCGAACGTCTCGTCCGTGAACCGTGGCTTCCTGAACTCTCATGCGACCCGGATCGAAGCGTTGCTCCCGGAAGTCGAGGGATTGAAGCTGTCCCCCCACGACGACCTCCCCCAGGAGCGCTGGGACCCCTCCGAAATCCTCTCGCATGCGCGCAAGTCCCAGCGGCCCGTGACCCGGAAGCACTCTGGGACTTCATCGCCTTCCTTCGGTCCGCCAGGACCCCGTGTCAGCGGCAGGCCGTCCAGGTCCACGCGTGCCTTCACCGGGAGGATGGACACTCACAGGTACACAGGAGACGAGATCTGGGTGCTGCTCGGGTTGTACCTGCATGACCGCCGCGACCGGGTCTACATCATGGAGGGCATCGACGCGCATCTGCACCAGGGCTTCCCCCTGGAGGACAACCTGCGCCGGGTCCGTGATGCCCTCCGGGACACCGGAACCGAATGCATCGTGGTGCCGGTCCATGTCGGAGGCGATCACTGGACGGCGCTCTCCCTCCACTTCGACCTCCTGGCCACGAAGCCCTATCTCTCCCCCAGGATCCAGTACGTGGACCCGCAGGGAACGCGAGGCCTGCCCGAGACCCTGCGCCTGTCCCTGCTCAGCCTGTTCCCGGACGCCACCCTCCATGTGTCGGATCGCGTCTATCAACCGCTGGAAGACTCCCACAACTGTGGCCCCTGGACGGTGGCCCTGCTGGAGCACCTGGCGAGGAACGCAGGCGCGCCGCCGTTGGTGACGGCCTTCAACATCCAGACGCGCCGTACGGAGGATGGAACGCGTCTGCGTCAGGTGTTGGACCGGCACTGAAGCGCGAGTCCCCGCCCGCGCCTTCAGCGCATCTTGAGCACGACCCGGAAGCGGGCCTTGTTGCTCATCATCCGCTCGTAGGCCTCCGTCGCGCGCTCCAGCGGGAACACCTCATTGCGTGAGCGCACGCCCGCGAGCGCGCTGAAGGCCATGGCCTCCTGCGAGTCCTGGGGCACGCCGCTGGGCCAGCCCTGGATGCGCGTGCGCTTGCCAATCATGGACAGGCTGCTGACGGGGATGGGCTCCGCGCCCGCGCCCAGCAGCAGCAGGGTGCCGTTGCGTCCCAGGCCTCCGAGCAGCTCTCCCGCCAGGCTGCTGCTCGACGCGGTCATCATGATGACGCGCGCGCCGCCGAGCTTCTGGAGGGCCTCGGCCGGAGAGCCCTTCTCCGTGTCGATGTACTCGTGCGCGCCCAGCTCGAGCGCCAGCGGCCGCTTGTCCGCGCCTCGCGAGATGGCGGCGGTGCGGTAGCCGAACTTGTGGGCGTACTGGATGGCCAGGTGGCCCAGGCCGCCAATGCCTTGCACCGCCACCAGGTCACCCGGCCGCGCCCCCATGTTGCGCAGGGAGTTGTACGTGGTGACGCCCGCGCAGAGCAGGGGCGCGGCATCCTCGGAGCCCATCCCCTCCGGGACGCGGGCCAGCGCCTCCTGGGGCGCGACCAGGTACTCCGCGTAGCCGCCGTCGTAGCTGATGCCGCAGATCTGCTGCTTCTCGCAGGTGACGAAGTCCCCGCTGCGGCACGCGACACACTGGCCGCAATGGCCCCCGTGCCAGCCCACGCCGACGTGCTGTCCTTCCTTCCAGGCCGTCACGCCGGGACCCACCTGGTCGATGCGGCCCACGACTTCATGGCCGGGCACCCGGGGGTACTGGATGGGCATCCAGCCCTCCTTGGTGATGGCGTCGCTGTGGCAGACGCCACACGCTTCCACGGCGAGCCGGACCTGCCCCGGACCGGGCTCGGGGACCTCGCGCTCGACGACCTCGAGCGGGCCTCCCGCCTTCGGCACCTGCACTGCCTTCATCTTCCTGGCCATGGCGTCTCCTCGGAGGGAGGGATGGGGATGACGCGGTGCGCGCGCACGGGGAGTAGGGGAGGACGCCGGGTCGGAGGGCGAGCAGGAAGGACAGGCCCTGGCCACTCATCGAACGTCAAAGAGTCGCAGTCTGGCATTCAAAGCCAGTCAGGCAGACGACCGTTCCCGGCACCCAGGGCCCTGAACAAAGTCGTCTGGTTTCGGGAAGAGGGGCGAAGCGGATGCCAATTCCTCCGCCGGTTTTATGCTCCCTCATGCGTTCCGCCCAGGGAAGTCCGGCCCCGCGCCTGTCTCCGCCAGCCAAGGGCGACCACCACGTCCAGTTCTACGAGGCCCCGTCCTTCCTGTTCGACGTGGTCGCGAGGTTCCTGGCCACGGGTTTCCAGGAGGGTGAACCCGCTGTCGTCATCGCGACGGAAGCAAACCTCAGCGGCATCAAGGCGCAGTTGAAGACCATGGGCTTCGAGGTGGAGCCCGCCCTGGAGGACGGGCGGCTCGTCCTGCTGGATGCCCGGGATACCCTGGCGCGGTTCATGGAGGGAGGGCTGCCGGACTGGAGTCGCTTCCTGCAGGTCATCGGCGCGGTCCTCGACAGGAGTCAGCGCGCCGCGGGCGGGCGCAAGGTTCGCGCCTACGGCGAGATGGTGGACCTGCTGTTGAACGATCAAAACCCCCAGGCCGCGCTCCTCCTGGAGGAGCAGTGGAACGAGCTGGGCCGGTCGTATTCGTTCAGCGTGCTCTGCGCCTATGCGTTGGGAGGCTTCCAGACGCAGGAGGATGCGCGGACCTTCCATCAGGTCTGCGCCGCGCATTCCCACGTCAGTCCCACCGAGTCCTATTCGCAGGTCCCTGACGACGAGCTGCGCCTGCGCGAAATCGCCGTCCTTCAGCAGCGCTCCAGGATGCTCGAAGCAGAGATCGAGCACCGCAAGCGCGTGGAGAAGGAGCTGTTGACGGCGGTGCGGCTGCGCGATGACTTCCTGTCCATCGCCGGGCATGAGCTGCGGACGCCACTCACGGCCCTCCAGCTCCAGCTCCACTCGCTCGTGCAGCTGGTGCAACAGACCGGTGATCCCCACATGAGGGAGCGGCTGACACGGGCGCGGAAACAGGCGCAGCGGCTCGGAACCTTCGCGGAGCAGCTCCTGGATGCCGTCCGCATTGGCGCCGGGCGGCTCGCGCTCCAGGTGGGGGCGTGTGACCTGTCCGCGCTCGTGCAGGAGGTGGTGGAGCGTTCGGCCGAAGCGGCGGCCCAGTCGCGCTGTCAGCTCCGGGTGCTCGTCGATCCGTCGGTGCGAGGCCAATGGGACGGGGCGCGGCTCGAGCAGGTGGTGACGAACCTCGTCTCCAACGCCCTCAAGTACGGAGCGGGCGGGGCCGTGGAGGTGATGGTGAAGGCCTCCAGGGACAGGGCGACGCTCGTGGTCCGGGACACCGGCATCGGCATTCCCCTGGATGCCCAGGCCCGCATCTTCGACCGGTTCGAGCGCGCGGTCTCCACCAACCACTATGGTGGATTGGGGCTCGGGCTGTGGATCGCCAGACAGGTCGTCGAGGCGCACGGCGGTGTCATCCGCGTGGAGAGCGAACCGGGCCTCGGGGCCACCTTCACGGTCGAACTGCCGTACGGCGCCTGAGGCGCTGGGGGCCTCCACCCCGCCTGTGCTCTCATCCCCACGCGCCGGTCCCAGGACCGCGCTTGCTCGAAACAACAGGGGATTGAGATGACTTCCAGCCGTTCGACGAAGTTGGCGGTGATTGGCAGTGGGCTCATGGGCAGCGCGCTGGCGCGAGCGTTCGCCGCGGCGGGGCATGACGTCGCGGTGTGGAACCGGACGCACAGCAAGGCGAAGGCCGTGGGCGGTGGCACCGTCGCGTTCGAGAACCTGGTGGAGGCCGTCTCCGGACGGGAGCTGGTGGTCGTCTCGGTGTCCAACTACGCCGCCAGCGCCGAGCTGTTCTCGTCGCAGGCCGTCGCTTCGGCGCTGGCCGGGAAGACGCTCGTCCAGCTCACCAGCGGCTCACCGGCGGACGCCCGGGGAGGACTGGAGTGGGCGAGGGCCCACGGCGTGGACTACCTGGACGCGGCGATCCTCGCCTATCCCGCGTTCGTGGCCACCGACTACGCGATGGTCTTCTACGCCGGATCGCGCGCCGTCTTCGACAGGCACCTGGAGACCCTCCGGGCCATCGCCAAGAACTCCGTCTACGTCGACGAGAAGATCGGCTCCGCCGCGACGCTCGACTGCGCGATCCTGGAGGCCTACTACGGAGGCTCCCTGGCGGTCCTCCACGCCGCGGCGATGTGTCAGGCCGAGGGGCTGGACCCGAAGGCCTTCTTCGCCCAGAAGAACTCCTTCCTGGGGTTGATCTCCGTCACCGCCGACGCCGCGCAGGGCATGATCGAGAACAACGACTTCTCCGGCCAGCAGTGCAGTCTCAACACCCACGTGGCGGCCATCGAGCACATCGTCCGGCTGAGCACGGACGCCCGCATCAGCTCGCGCTTCCCCAGGGAGCTGCTGGAGAACTACCGGCGGGCCCTGGGCGCGGGCCTGGGCGAGCAGGAACTGCCCGCCGTGTTCCGCACCCTGAAGCAGGACTGAGCCCGGCCCCTTCAGAACGTCGCGCGCTTCTCCAACCCGGGGAGCGCCGCGTCCAGGCGCTTCGCCAGCTCCGGCAGCTTGATGGTGGGCACCGCCGGGAAGAGGTGGTGCTCCAGGTGATAGAACATGCTGAACGTGATCAGGTTCTTCCACCTGGTGCGCTGGGTCCGCGCGAGCGCCGGGGCATCCTGCGTGTCGTGATGCACGGTCCACACGGCGAAGAAGGCCATCAGGCACTCGCCCAGGGCCATCACCGCGACGTGGTAGATGAGGAAGTGGAGCCGCAGGTGGAAGACCCCGGCGACGAAGACCGCGATGGAGGCTAGCTCGAACAGGACGTTCCAGCGGTACTTCCTGTCTCCCTGCTGGAGCGTCACCTTGTGGATCAGCCACATGTGGACGGGGCCGTACAGGATGGCGCCGTACCAGGACATGCCCGCTGACTTCCCCTCGTAGTCTCCCTCCGCCAGGGTGTAGCGGTGATGTCTCAGGTGATTGAACTTCACCGCGTGGAGCGACACCACCATCAGCACGCTGTTGGAATACAGCGTGAACCAGGTCAGGAACCGGTTCGTGCCCAGCGCGCGGTGGAAGCCGTTGTGGACCTGTCTCAGGGCCGTGAGGAAGAAGAAGGCGGAGAAGGGCAGGGCGAGGGCGTAGTGCTCGAAGTACGCCAGCAGCATCGAGAACAAGAACCAGGGCAGGGTCAGGTTGTTCTCGATGAGGAGCTCCCGGGTCGAGAGCGTCCTCAAGTCCTTCCACTTCACACCGCGGAGCAGTTCCGGAGAGGCCATGTCGAGGGTGATGCCCGACGACGGGTGGAGCAGCGAGGCGGTTCTAACCGTCCCGCGTCCCGCTGGCGGTACACGGCCTTCCAGTGCATCAGCTGGCGGAGTCGGGGATAGAAGTCGGGCAGGCCCTCGCGACTACCGGCCCGTCTTCTTCCCGACGGCGGGCTTCACGGCGGACGCCTTCGCGGCAGTCCCCTTCACGGGCGTCGCCTTCAAGGACGCCGCCTTCGCGATGGCGGGGTTCCGCCGGGCGGCCTGCTCCGGGATCAACAACAGCTCGATGCGGCGGTTGCGGGCGCGCCCCTGCGGCGAGGCGTTGGCCGCCAGGGGCCGCGTGTCGCCGTAGCCCGCCGCGAGCATGCGCTTCGCGGGCACGCCGCCCTTGTCCTGGAGGTAGCGCACCACGTTGACGGCGCGCGCGACGGACAGCTCCCAGTTGGTGGGGAAGGTGGCCTGGAGCTTCTGCGTGGGCGGGGAGTCGTCCGTGTGGCCCGTCACCTGGATGAGCTTGTCATCCACCTTGGACAGCACGCCGCCCAGCCGGGTGAGGACCTCCTGGCCGCGCGCGCTGATGCTGGCGTCGCCTGAATCGAAGAGGACCTTGTCGACCAGGTCCACCTGGAGGCGGCCCCCGTCCTGCGTCAGGCGGATGGCGCCCTCGGCGATCTCCTTCTTCATCTTGTCCTGGAGGTCCTCGTAGGTGGCCTTGAGCCGCGCCAGCTCCGCCTCCTGCTCCTGCACCGTCTGGCTGAGCTGCTCCTTCTCCGTGTTGAGCTGCTCCTTCTCCGTGGACAGCTTCGCGTGCTCCGCCTCCAGCGCGGCCAGCTTTGCCTCCAGCTGCTGCTTCGCCGCCTCCGCGTCACTGGCCCGGGCCGCCGCCACGGCCGCCTCCGCATCCGCGCGGGTCGTGCTGCGATGCGACAGATACAGCACCAGGCCCGCGAGCACCGCCACCAGCGCCGTCACCAGCCAGGGGACCCAGGCCCTTCCGCGTTCCGTTTCCATGTCGCGACCTCCAGGGTGGAATGGACGGAGGCCACGCTAGTGAAGGGCCCCGGGTGCGCCTCAAGGCGACCCGGGTGCGTGCTTGTGTCTGGAGGTTCATTGTTCCAGCCAGGGCAGCCGGAGTGCGGCCGCCGCCGGCCGGGACGTCAATACATGGAGCAGGTGATGCCCACGCAGTCGCCCGCGGTGTTGTTTCGCGCGACGTTCCCGCCGCCGTCGAAGGCGGTGGGCGCGTAGATGCCGAAGCCCGTGTTGCCCAGGGCGACGTTGTCGATCACCGTGGGGGTGCTGGGCGGCTCCACGCGGAGTCCGTCTCCGTCGTTGCTCAGGAACTGGTTGCCGCGGACGATGCCCGTGAGCGGGACGGGGACGGCGGTCTGCAGGTCGGACAGCGTCAGGCCGCCTGCGTTGTCATAGAAGGTGTTGCCATCCAGATAGACCGTCAGGGCGGAGGTCTGGAGCCCCATGCCATTGCTGACGGCCAGCGTGTTGATCATCGCGAGCCGGTTCGTTTCCCAGACCGGCTGGAGGGCGGGCGCGAACGCGGCGTTGTTCGAGAGGAGCGAGTTCTCGAACCGCATCTCGTTGCAGGTGTAGGGGCCGCCGAAGTCGAGCTGCATCCTGCCCACCGCCTCGTTCCACGCGAGCGTGCTCCCAAGGATGCGAGCGGAGCCCCCGAAGCAGAGGATGACGAGCCCATTGGACGTGAAGGTGGAGTCGCGCACGTCGATGTGATGGAAGTCCGCGATCATCGCGGTCCCGTTGTGGGTGAAGGTCGAGGACCGCACGTCGAAGAGCCCCGTGGACGCGTCGAACTCGCTGTTCAGCCCCTGGCCGTTCCCGCTCACGCGGCACTGGGTGATGAGGAAGTTCGTATCCGACTGGCTGTAGACGGCGATGTCGTTGTCGAGGAGCGCCAGCTCGTGCAGCCGCAGGTTCAGCGTGTTTGAGGACCAGGGGGTGATGATGCCCCGGCCGAACCCCTGCACCGTGCCGTTGCGCACCATCCGGCCGTTGTCGACGACGATGCCTTGCGAGTCCTCGTTCGCCGGGCCGGTGCGGCGCACGGTGTGGCCGCCCAGGTCCAGCAGGATGCCTTCACCGTCGAGCCGGAGCGCGAAGGGCGCCGAGCCCGGGCAGTCGAGGTCGTGCGTGAGCCGCGTGTGTTCGGTGAGGGTGTCACCGCACCGGACGTTGAGGCCGGCGGTGAACTTCACCTCGGCTTCCACCTCGGAAGGGACCGTGCCACGGGCCTGGACGTCAGGTGCTCCCGTGAGCAAGGTGGTCACAGCCAGGGCCACCGTGAATCCGCGCGTCTGCTTCATGCTGCCTCCCCGGGCCGGAGAAGTCCGGCCACCGGCGGAGAGGCTATTCACGACGCTCTTCGCGGCTTCCCCCCCAGCGGTGTCAGCGCGCCGCCCGGGGGGCGACAGCGTGGCGGCGCCCAGGGGTGAAGCGGCTCACCCTGGCAGGAGCGTGGGGGGAACGGGCCTCACTGTGTGGGGAGACCCGTCGCCAGCCGCGTGTCGCGCGCTCCGCGCTCCCAGGACGTCGCTGCGACGGTGCTGCGCGCCTTCGGGCTGGAGCCGGGGAAGGACTTCTTCATCCCCGGCGGCTACGGCGTCTTCGACGGCGTCGTGAAGGGCTGAGCTACTTCAACGTCGCGGTGTCGATGACGAAGCGGTACCGGACGTCGGAGGCGAGCACGCGCTCGTAGGCGTCGTTGATCTTGCTGGCGGGGATGACCTCGATCTCCGCGCCGATGTGATGCTTCGCGCAGAAGTCCAACATCTCCTGCGTCTCGCGGATGCCGCCGATGAGCGACCCGGTGAACACGCGGCGGGGCATGAAGAGCGTGAACACGTTGACGGAGAGCGGCTCCGAGGGCGCGCCCACGTTGACCAGCGCGCCGTCCAGGGCCAGCAGGGACAGGTAGGCGTTCAGGTCGATCTTCGCGCTCACCGTGTTCACGATGAGGTCGAACGTGCCCGCGAGCTTCTGGAACGTCTCCGGGTCCTTGGTGGCGTGGTAGTGGTGCGCGCCCAGACGCAGGCCGTCCTCCTTCTTGCTCAGCGACTGCGACAGGACGGTCACCTCCGCGCCCATCGCGCGAGCGAGCTTCACGCCCATGTGGCCCAGGCCGCCCAGGCCCACGATGGCCACCTTCTTGCCGGGGCCCGCGCCCCAGCGGCGCAGCGGCGAGTACGTCGTGATGCCGGCGCACAGGAGCGGCGCGGCGGCGTCGAGCGCGATGCCTTCGGGGATCTTGAGGACGAAGTCCTCGGTCACGACGATGTGGGTGGAGTAGCCGCCCTGCGTGAGCTGACCATCCCGCCCGATGGCGCCGTACGTTCCGACCATCCCCTTGAGGCAGTGCTGCTCCTCGCCCTTGCGGCAGGACGTGCAGTCGCCGCACGAGTCGACCATGCAGCCGACGCCGACGCGGTCGCCGACCGCGTGCTTCTTCACCCCGGCGCCGACCTGCGTGACGATGCCGGCGATCTCATGGCCGGGGGCGAGCGGGTAGGTCGTCCCGCCCCACTCGCCACGGACGGTGTGGATGTCCGAGTGGCAGATGCCGCAGAACTTGATCTCGATGAGGACGTCGCGCGGGCCCAGCTCACGACGCTGGAGGGTGATGGGGCCGAGGGGCGACGTGGCGGAGCGGGCCGCGTAGGCGTTGACGGTAGGCATGGGTCTCTTCTCCGGGGGACTTGGGGCCAGTGGGCCCCGTTCTCGAGAAGAGAGATACGCGCCGGGCCCGCGGATGACTACGGGCGAGGGAGCCAATAGGCTCTTAACCCGTGCTTAACAGTGAGCTCGGGTATGGTCCTCGCGAATGAATACGGCGCCCTTCACGCAGCTGCAGGTGTTCCTCGCCGTGGCCCGGCTGCGCAGCTTCAGCGGCGCGGCGCGCGAGCTGGGGGTCTCCACCGCGGCGGTGAGCCAGGCGGTGCGGCAGTTGGAAGAGCAGCTGCGGGTGGTGCTGCTCACCCGCACCACCCGCAGCGTCGCGCTGACGGACACCGGCAGGCGGCTCGTGGAGGAGGCGGGCCCGGCGGTCGGGCAGACGCTCACCGCGCTTCGAGAGGTCTCCGCGCAGCCGGGAGAGGCCGTGGGCCGGGTCCGGTTGTCGGTGCTGACGGCGGCGGTGCCCTACGTCATCGCCCCGGTGGTGCCCACCTTTCGCGCGCGTCACCCGCGGGTGGAGGTGGAGGTCGTCGTCGAGGATCGCTTCGTGGACATCGTGGCCGAGGGCTACGACGCAGGCGTGCGGTTGAGCGAGGCCATCGAGCGCGACATGGTGCAGGTGCGGCTCACCGACGCGTTCCGCTTCGTGGTGGTGGGCTCACCGGCCTACCTCGCCCGCCACGGCACGCCCCAGCGTCCCGAGGACCTCCTGCGGCACGAGTGCATCACCTTCCGCTCGCAGACGACCGGGGCGCTCTACCCATGGGAGCTGGAGCGCGGCCGGAGGAACTGGCGCGTGCCGGTGCGCGGAGGCGTCATCAGCAACGACCTGCACCTGCTGACGACCCTGGCGGAGGCGGGCGTGGGGCTGGCGTATGCCTTTGAGCCAGCGGTGGCGGAGCCGCTGCGCACCGGGCGGCTCGTGCGGGTGCTGGAGGCCTACGCGCCCACCGTCCCCGGCTTCTTCCTCTACTACCCCAGCCGTGCGCAGCGCTCCGCGCCGCTGCGGCTCTTCGTCGAAGCGGCGCGAGAGCTGGCGGTCAAGGCCGTGTGAAGTGCCTCCGGCCGCCGCGCTTCAGCGATTGATCATCTTCTGCATCGCCTCGGGGTAGCGTTCCCCCTGCGCCGTGAGCGTCGAGGCCGCGTCCGTGAGCTCGCGGAGCTCGTCAGGCGTCAGCGTCACCTGGAGCGCGCCGAGGTTCTCCTCCAACCGGTGCGGCTTGGTGGTGCCCGGGATGGGAACCATCCACGGCTTCTGCGCCAGGACCCAGGCCAGCGCGAGCTGGGCCGGGGTCACCTTCTTCCGGGCCGCGACCCTGCCAATCAGGTCCACGAACGCCTGGTTCACCTTGCGTGCCTCCGGCGTGAAGCGCGGCAGGACGTTGCGGATGTCGCTCTTGTCGAACCGCGATGCGTCGTTCAGCTTGCCCGTCAGGAAGCCCTTGCCCAGGGGGCTGAACGGAACGAAGCCGATGCCCAGCTCCTCGAGGGCCGGGAGGATCTCCTGCTCGGGCTCGCGCCACCACAGCGAGTATTCACTCTGGAGGGCGGTGACCGGCTGGACCGCGTGCGCGCGGCGGATCGTCTTCACTCCCGCCTCGGAGAGGCCGAAGTGCCGGACCTTGCCTGCCTGGATCAACTCCTTGACCGCTCCGGCGACGTCCTCGATGGGCACCTCCGGGTCCACGCGGTGCTGGTAGAAGAGGTCGATCGTGTCGGTCCTGAGCCGCTTGAGCGAGGCCTCGGCGACCTGCTTGATGTGCTCGGGCCGGCTGTCCAGCCCGGCCTGCTTCCCGTCGGGAGTCAGCTTGAACCCGAACTTCGTGGCGATGACCACCTGCGCGCGGACGGGCGCCAGGGCTTCCCCCACGAGCTCCTCGTTCGTCCAGGGGCCGTAGACCTCGGCGGTGTCGAAGAAGGTGACGCCCCGGTCGACCGCCGTGCGGATGAGGGAGATCATCTCCCGCTTGTCCGCCGGGGGACCGAAGCCATGGCTCATCCCCATGCAGCCGAGCCCGAGGGCGGAGACCTCCAGATTGCTGTTTCCCAGTTTGCGCTTCTGCATGGTGCTCTCTCCTCTGTGCGTTCCGTCGCACGAAGAGAGATACGGCCCGGCTCCACGGCGGACCAGCGGCGTGGACGCAATGGGCTCTTAAGCCTGGCTTGAAAGTGGAGGGCGCCCTGGCTCGGAAGCGGCAGTCCAGCGCGCCAGCCCCCCGGCCACCCGGGGCACTGCCGGCCCACCTGTCCGACAGGCCTTGGGTCGGCGCAAGCGTTCAGTCACCAACGATGGCGGCGCCGGCGTCTGTCATTGCGCCCGGGGTGTGGCGTCTCCTGCCAGACGTGCCTGCCCTCGGGCAGACACATCCCCCTCGCAACGGAGTGTCGATGAACGCGCTGAAGAAGTCCCTGATGGCGGTCACTGCTGTCCTCGGCGTCGCCCCCACCGTCGCCTTTGCCTATCCGCCGCAGTGCTATGACATCTGCTACCTGTACGACTGCACCGGATCTTGTTTCGTGAGGACCATCCCCACCACCTGTGAGGCGTGGGGCGGGTATTGCTCCGCGTCCGCGCAGCCTTCAGAGGAGACCGCCTCCGTCTCCTCGGAGCAGACCCGGCGGTCCGAGGACACCGCGCCGGTCTGCGACGCCGCCCACCCGGAAGCGGAGCAGGCCCCGACCGCCAAGAGCTGAGCGTTCTTGAGCCTCCGCGAGGCCCGGCGTCATGTCCTGGCCTCGCGGTTCAGGCCAGGGCCGCGGCCAACGCGTCGAGCGCGCGCTCCTGCTGGACGGAGAGCCGCACCGCGGGCCGCGCCTCCCGCACCCTCGCGAGTGCCGTCTTCGCATCCGGCGCATCCCCCCGGGCCACGAGGAGCGCGGCGGCGATCATCCCCGTGCGCCCATGTCCCTGCGCGCAGTGGACGTACAGCGGCCCGGGCAGGGTGGCCAGTTCCCGAAGGACCGGGACCACCCGCTCCAGGGGCAACGTCGAGGCATCCAGAATGGGGAGCGACACGTAGCGGCAGGCGCTTCGGATGCCTTCCGGTTCGATGAACTCGGAAGTCAGGTCGAGCACCGCGCTGACGCTTGCGGGCAGCTCACCGGGCAGCAGCCGGCGTCCCACCAGGACCCCCGGCGCCACTTCGTCCAGGACACGCTCCCGGGAGATGCGCCGTGCCAGATACCAGGTGCCCCACGTGAGCAGCAGGTAGGGCAGGAGCGCGAGCACCGCCCCCGGACGCATCCGTCCATCCGCTTGCTTCCCGAAGGCCCGCGCACCCACTCCGGCGTAGGCGAGCGCCACGACGGCGAAGCTCACGGAGGGCCACAGCAGCAGCCAGCCAGCGCCTTGAATCCGCTGGGCCAGGAAGGCGAGGAGCAGCGCCGCGGTGGTGAAGACGAACGTGTATTTCATTCGCGGCGCAGCGTAGCCGGTTCCCGGGTGGCCTCCACACGGCGGAGGCCGACCCGGAAGTGACGGCTACTGGCTCACGACGCAGCCCGGCTGCGCGATGACACACCAGGAGGTGGCCTCACTGACGCAGATGCTGTCCCAGGCCGTGGTGCAGCAGTACGGGTCGCGGTTGCACACCGAGAACGCGCAGGAGTTGCAGTCCTTGCTCAGCGACGTGCCCGACGTACAGACGTTGTGGGTGCAGGCCGCGGCGACACAGACGTTGCTGGTGGAGCAGGTCTGCCCGGCGCCACAGGTGCCGCAGGTGAGGGTGCCGCCACAGCCGTCGGAGATCGTCCCGCAGGTCTTTCCCTGCGCCGCGCACGTCGTCGGGACGCAGGTGGCGGACGCGTCGAAGACCTCGATGCTGGCCAGCGCCTGCATGTTGCCCTGGGCGTTGTAGGTCGTTCCTCCGAGGAACAGGACGCGGCCGTTCGGCAGCGCCACGGTGGGGTGTTCGACGCGGGACTGGGTGAGCGTCCCCACCGTGCTCCAGGTGTGGGTCGTGGGGGAGAACAGCTCCACCTGCATCGTGTTGAAGGAGCCTCCGGCCATCAGGATGGTGCCATCCGGCCGCGTCACCGACGGCGCGGTGAAGTGCTGGACGGCGGTGGCGCCGGTGTTCGTCCAGGTGTTGGCGGCCGGGTCATACAGCTCCGCCGCCACGACGTAGCCCGTGACCAACGCCTTGCCGCTGGCGAGCAACTGCAGCGTGTGGCCATTGCGCCCCGCGTTCATCGGCGTGACGGTGGTCCACGCCCCCGTGGAAGGGCTCCAGAGCTCCGCGTGGTTGCTGGAGGACGTGGTGCCATTCCCACCGCCCGCCACGAGCACGCGACCGTCCGCCAGCAGCACCGCGGCCTGCCCCATCATCCCCGCGTTGAGCGAGCCCGTGGCCGCCCAGGTGTTCGTCGACGGGGTGTAGACGTAGGTCGTGGTGACGTAGCCTACGCCGCCCACCACCAGCACGCGACCGTCCGCCAGCAGCGTGGCGCTGTGGCCGTAGCTGATGCGCGGCAGGGGAGCGGCGGCGCTCCAGGTGTTGGTGGCGGGGTCGTAGCGCTCGGCGGACGCGATGACGCTCGAGTTGATGCCGCCCACGACCAGCACGGTGCCATCCTGCAACCGCGTGGCGGTGTGCGCGCGGCGCGCGGTGAGCATCGACGGACCGGCGACGGACGTGGCCGTCGCCGGGTCATACAGCTCCGTGGTGGCGTACGCGCCCGAAGGCGTCCCGCCGCCCGCCACCAGCACCTTGCCGTTGGCGAGCAGCGTGGCGGTGTGCTGATAGCGCGCGGACAGCATCGAGCCGCCGGACACCACGACCGCGGACGACTGGGAGGACACGAGGTCCTCCTCGGGTAATTCGCTCTCGGGACTGCAACCGAGACAGAACAGCAGGGGAAGGACGGCCAAGGACATCCAGCCAGAGGTGCGCATGTGGGGGGCTCCCGGGAAATGGGCCCACGACCATGGCATGCGTCGCCTGGATTCCTTTCATGAAACATGAACACAAGGCAGGTGTCTCAAGACACCCTGGCTTGTCTCAGGGAGCGGGAAAAGCCGGGCCTGAGCTGGTTTCAATGGGAGTCAGTCCACGCGGCTCTTCCTGGCAGCTCCGGCGCCAGCGGTTCAGCTAGCCCACGCTGTTCATCTGCACGGCGGTGGGCGGGACCCCAGCGACAGTGGCTTCCGCGGCCCTGCGCGTGTTGGCTTCCGTGGCGACCTGGCACAGCGCCACCTGCGCCTGGAGCTGGAGCGAGAAGGCCCGGCCCCGGCCGAACATCACGCCGATCAACGCCACCACCAGACCGCCCATCAAGACGATGAAGCCTTCCGCGTTCATGGCCTTTGCCAGCGCCGCGCCCGCGATGAAACCGATGACGCCCCACGCGAAGATGATGCCGGAAGCGCGGTCGTACAGCGCCTGCGCGTGCTTCGTGATGATGCTGGGATCGTAGCGAACCGCCATGGGAGCTCCGCTGGGTTGAGAAGAAGGGGCCAGTGGATCAGGCCCGCGCGACTCCATCCCACCGTGCGGAGCGCCTGGACATCCCCCGAGAGAGGGATGGCGCGTGCTACCGAATTGAGCCTCCCGGACAAAGCCCGCCTTGAGCCTGCGTCTCTCCCTGCGGGCGTGCCGCGTCATTGACGTGGACTGGAGTCCAGCCACGCGGCCAGCACGTCCGCGTGGCACGGGCCGGGCTTGCACCAGCAGCCCAGTCGCTTGCCGCGCAACGTCCGCACGTCGCGCAGGAAGTCCGCGTCGTGCTTCGTGCGCAGCTCCAGGTACCAGCGGAAGGACTCGAACGCATCCGGGCCGGGCGCCATCCGCCGCTGGGCCTCGTCGCGGATCCGCGCGGCTTCGTCGGCGGGCAGCTTCGCCAGCCAGGGCTCGAAGTACGTGCGGATCATCGCCTTCCAGGTCTTCACGCCTCCGGGCTTGAACGGGTTGCCGAAGCGGCCCGGTACGGGGTTGAGCGGGCCCGGCTTCGCCCAGGCGCGGAAGGCGCGGCCCACGTAGACGTCACAGGCGTTGTGCACGTGCACCGCGGTGGTTCGGGATTCGGACATGGCGCGTCCATCGTTAACAGACGCGCCCGCCGTGCGGGATGGCGGGGAAGGGGAGCGCTCCGGGAACGCCCCCCGGCCCCGTCAGCAGGCAGGGGTCACCAGGGGTGGATGCCCTGCTTCTCGTGCGGCGTCTGCGTGTACGTGGACTTGAAGACCGAGCCCGCCGCGTTGAGCACCGACCCGGCGGCCTCCACGCTCCCCTGTCTGACATTGCCCTTGCTGAAGCTCTCGAAGGCGTCCCGGGCGAAGCCCACGACCTCGCGCTGGTGCGCGTTGATCTCGCTGCGCTCCCCGCGCTCCACCTTGACGACGTTGTCGATGACGCTGTCCCGGGACCGGTCGGAGATGCCGACGTTCTTCTTGTCCAGGAAGTGGTTCATGCCGTTGACCTGCTGCCCGTAGTCGGTCTTCGAGCCGTCCGACGTGCGATCCACCTGGAGGCGGGAGGGGTTCTTGAACGTGTAGCTGCTGATGGCCTTGAGCATGGTCTTCCTCGCTGGGGGCGGCGGCCCCTGGCCCCGCCCGCGGTAGGTGCTGCGTTGAAATGATTGTCGGGGCGTGTGCGCGAGAGTTTCCTGAAGACTTTCATTTGCGCACGTATACGTCATTTGTCGTATGCCGGCCTTCACGGGGCCTCCGCAGTGGTCAGGCCCGCCGGAAGGCGGCAACGTACGCGCCCGCCTCCTCCCACCCCGTCCGCGGTCATGATCGCCAACCTCCACGACGCCGAAATCCCGAAGCCCGTGCTCGAAGTCATCACCCGCCTGCGCGAGCTGGGCCACCCCACCTATCTGGTCGGCGGCTGCGTGCGGGACATGGTGCGCAAGGTCCACCCCAAGGACTTCGACGTCGCGACGAGCGCGCTGCCGGAAGAGGTCCAGCGCGCCTTCCGCAAGGTCATCCCCACCGGCATCCAGCACGGCACGGTGACGGTGGTCACCGGCGGCAACCACGTGGAGGTGACGACGTTCCGTTCGGAAGGGGACTACCTGGACGGACGGCGCCCCAGCTCCGTGTCCTTCGAGCGCGACATCGTGAAGGACCTGTCCCGGCGCGACTTCACCATCAACGCCATGGCGTACAACCCGCTCGACCGCGAGCTGGTGGATCCGTTCGGCGGCCAGGTGGACCTGCCCGCGAAGCTCATCCGCTGCGTGGGCTCCGCGCAGGAGCGCTTCTCCGAGGACGGCCTGCGCCCGCTGCGCGCCGTGCGCTTCGCCGCCGTGCTGGGCTTCACCCTGGACCCCGCCACCCGCGACGCCATCCCCGCGACGCTGGCCGTGTTCCGCAAGGTCGCGCTGGAGCGCGTGCGCGAGGAGCTGCTCAAGCTGCTCCTGTCCCCCCGCGCGGAGACGGGGCTCCACCTGCTGGCCGACACGGGGCTGATGGAGGTCTTCCTTCCGGAGGTGGCCCGCGTGGACGCGGAGGCCGCCCGGCTCGCCCGCGCCGCCGTGCAGGCCGCGCCGCTGGACGCGGACCTGCGCATGGCCACGCTGCTCGCGGACATCGACACCGCGACGCAGGCCCGCGACCTGTGCCTGCGCCTGAAGTTCCCCAACAAGTCCGCCGACCTCATCGGCCTGCTCGTCGAGCACGCGAAGCTGGAGACGCGCGTGAACGACACGGACCCCGCGCTGCGCCGGCTGCCTCGCCGCGTGGGCTCCCGCAG